>JAJYZM010000139.1 GCA_021799935.1 bacterium
AATAGGTTTTTCTATTATATTCGTCGCATTAGGAATGGGATCGGAAACAATTTTCGGTAATCTTCTAAAAACTCATACGGGATTAATTAGAATAATAGGCGGTATAGTAATAATTATTTTCGGATTATACTGTCTGGGACTTTTTAAAATAGGTTTTTTAAACAGGGAAGTAAACTTTCTCCCATGGAAGAGAAAAGGAGGGATAATATTCGGCTCTATTTTTCTTGGAATTGCGTTTGCCGTAGGCTGGACGCCGTGCATAGGACCTATCCTTGCATCCATTCTTCTTTATACGTCTATGGGAGCTTCCCTTGCAAAATCAGCCGAACTTTTGTCGGTATTCAGCATAGGACTGGGAATACCGTTTATATTAACGGGCATATTCATTACTTATTTTATTGCTTTTTTTAAAAAAATTAAATCCCATCTTAATTTATTTTCCATAATTTCCGGTATTTTTTTGATACTGATGGGGATACTAACGATTACCGGCAATTTTGAAGCTATTTCGCAATATATTATAGGCAAATTTTAAATGATTGAAAAAACGAAAATAAACTCGCTATTGACAATTATATAATATATATTATAATTAAATTTAATTATTTTATAAATTAAAATACCATTATATTAAAATATATGAATATACAAATATTAACAATAAAAATATAGAGGTTTTATGTCTGAAGAGAAAAGAATGAAAAAAGAATATTTAAATATATGGCGGCGTTATTCGGTATTTTTGTTGTTGTCCGCAATATTTGTTTTTATCCTCATCGGTATCGACTCTTTTATCCCCGTTAATGCTTATGCCGGCGGTCAAAACAATTCGGGAACGATAAAATGGGAAAGTCTTACCGCTGCAATAAAAAATAATAAACTGCATAAGAAAGTTTTTTTACTGCACTTTTATTTTCCTACCTGCGCATACTGCATCAGAATGGACAAACATGTATTTAACCGCAAAAGCGTCATAAATTATGTCAATAAACATTTTCATCCCGTACTAATAGATATTTACGGCAATAAAAAGATTTTATATTTTAACGGCGTCTATTTAACGGAAAAACAATTGGCCGCTAAACTTAACATTACCGGAGTTCCGACGGATATTTTTTATAGTCCTTATTATAAAAAAATATTTCTGCTTCCGGGTTACTGGAAAAAGAGCGATTTTATGCTGGTGTCGAGATGGATAGCTTCCGGAAAATATAAAATTGAAAGTTTGAGAAAATTTTCGCAAGATTAAATATAAATAAATTAAATGATTTATTTAATAATTAATAACTTTATAACTTTAACTATTTTTTAAGGAGGTTCGAAAGATGGGTAATAGCGTATCACGAAGGGATTTTATGAAAAAAACGGCCATACTGGGAACTGCAGCAATAATTGGTTCGGATGTAATCCTAGGAGAAGCAGGAAAAGCCATCGCCAAAAGTAAAAAAACATTAATTAAAACCATTAAAATCAACAAATCTTATGTTAAAGAAGTTAACGGTAAAAAAGTTACATGGGTTAAAGGCACACCGACGGCTGAAGAAAAACTTTTAATTCCCAAAATAAGGCTTCCGTTAATTGCTCAAAACGGTGCAATGGTTCCGTTAACCATGGAGGTAGGGTTACCGATGAAGCCGCAAAAATATCTTAAAACATTTTACATATACGACCTTAATAATCCACATTCTGTTCAAGGGTGGTTTGACTTGTCGCCAGAAAATGCTAAGGGTTATATATCCACAAGGATAAAACTTCAGCAGGAATCTTATGTCCAGATCATTGCCGAATATTCTGATGGGAGCCTTTTTGGCGCAAGAAAGCTCGTTAAAGTAACAGTCGGCGGTTGCTAATTTTATGGTAAATAAATTTATAACTTTAACATATTAAAAAGGAGTATAAAAATATGAAATTAGGCACAATTTTAGTTAGAGTCCCCAGCAGAGTGAAAATGGGAAAAATAATAAAGGTGTTGAGTTTGACTAAACATCCTATGAATACTGGTCTTGTTAAAAACCCAAAAACAGGAAAGATAATACCTATGTGGATTATTAATAAGGTTGATATTTATTATGATAAAAAATTAATCACAACCTGTCATTATGGGACAGGTATTGCCGCCAATCCTTTTCTTGCCTTTTATTTAAAAGCCGATAAAAAAGCGCCTTTAGAATTTGTGATGTACGACACCCATCATAATATTTACAAAAAAACGGTTATGATAAACGTTGTTTGAGTGGGCTGTTTTATGGTCATTAAAATTGCTTAAGAATTAAATTAAATTAACTTTAAATTTAAGGAGGTACTGTTTATGATGGACATTAGAAAATTAAGTTTGTTTGTAATGTTGTTTGTGATATCGATAACATTATATTTTATACCTAAACAGGTATTTGCAAAAAAAAACAATCCTGTTAACGGATATTCTTATCAATATTTTAAGCATCACTCATTGAAAGCTGTTTGGCAGGCCCCATATAATCCAAAAAAATACGGGCTTTTTACACTACAGTTGACACATAATCTTATGTCCGCATTAGGCCACAATGTGCATGTAAAAGAAGTTGTCGTAGCTCCAGGTCCTGCAATACATTATCTGATGAAAAAATATGATGCAGCAAATTATAGTAAGATTAAAAGGTTAAGCGAATTAGGTGTGAAATTTTTAGCATGTCACGCGGCTTTGGTTGCTTTTCATGTTAAGAAAAATGAATTGTTTCCTTTTGCTGGAGTTGCTTATCCAAGCGGTATATTCTACATAATAAAAAAAGAGGAACAAGGGTATGCTTATTTTAATATAGGTTGGTAAAGCTATATTAATGAATTTAAATATAATTTATAATACCAATCATTAACTATTTTAAATATTTTTTTGGAGGGAAAATGAAAAAAATATTTTTTTTAATTATTCTTATTTTATTTACCACTTTTTTTTACATACCTGAAGCTAACGCTCATACATTAATTAGGATTTTTGCATCAGATGCTGTTGCAAAACCTTTACGTATCATCGGCAACATATTTGAGAATGAACATCACGGGGTTAAAATTAATTACGAGTTTTCGGCATCGGGTGTATTTAGAGTTGGAATATTAGGCGGTGTACCGCCGGATATATATATAAGTTCAAATGAAAAATATCAAGATGATTTAATGGAGGTAGCAGCTATAAATTCATACAAGGTATTTGCGTATGATTACTTAGCTGCAGCCACTCCTTATACTAATCAGGAAGGAATTAACAAATCTAACCTAATTAGCAAATTAACGAATAAAAATGTTAGCTTGACTGTTGCATCGCCAAATTTTAGTCCTGCAGGACATTATACGATGAATATGTTTAGAGCCATGAATAAAACACATCATGGGGTATTTAACAAAATAGTCGATCGTGCCAATCAACTATTAGATCCTGCGTTAATTATACCATTATTGAAAAATGATAAAACAGATATTGGCATACTTTATGCTTCACAATTAGCAGGATTAAAAAGAGAAGGTATAGGCGTTAATATGATACCTATATCTAAGCAATACAATTCAAGAGCTGAATTTACAATATCAATAATAAATAAATCTCCATTCCATTTTGTAAGTCCTATAAGAAAAAAACTTAATATGGAATTTGAGAAGCTATTATTATCCAAGACGGGTCAAAAAATACTTAAACAATGGGGATTTTCACCTGTTTAATTTATTAAATGTGTAAAATGGATTAAAAATGCACTAAAAATAAAGCATAATGAAACCGCCGCTTATTAAATAAGGTTTAAATTCCATAGATAATAAAGCGGCTGTTTCTTTTTCTTGACTTTACGGGCGGCTATGCTATTATTAAATTAAATAATTAGAGGTTATAATCAGTTATGAAGATTATGACGGAACGTTTTAAAAGGTTAAAGCGTTATGGGGTTTGGAGAGCAAAGGGCTTTTCAAGCCTTTTTTGTTTTTAAAATTCAATTAATTTAAATTGTCCGTATTTTTATATAGTTGCGGGCGGAGGAGGTATTGGAAAGACTATTAAAACTATCGTATAGCGTCTTGGTCGCTTTAATCGCAATAACTCCGTCCTTTAAGTCAACGTCGTCACATTTAAGGTTTAAAGCCTTGCCTTTGCGACAGCCGGTATAAATCAAAAACGATATTAAATCTTTTGTAAGCTTATTCGTAGCTTTGTTAATGAGCTTCTCGGTGTCTTCGTCGGATAATGTTTTAAGGCGGGATAATTCGTTTAGTTTTTTAATGCCAGCGCAAGGATTTTTGATATTTTATGTTCGTCGGCAAGTCGTGCTTTTTTCTGAGCAAATCCGCTTTAATCGTATCCGCTATATGCTCGGCGAGCTTTTTGTCTTCGGTTTTGGTAGAACCCT
>JAJYZM010000140.1 GCA_021799935.1 bacterium
TCGAGCATATAATCCCTTCTTTTCTGAAATTCGTCCCGCATCATATTGCTGAATTCGTATCCGCCCTTTAACGCCGCAAGCGCGCCGTACTGTGCAAAAGTAGCAGGATTAGAAGTGCTCTGGGACTGGATGTTGTTCATAGCCGCGATTAAATCCCCGGGACCCGCCGTATAGCCTATCCTGAAGCCGGTCATAGAATAAGTTTTGGAAACGGCGTTGACGGCGATAGTATATTCTTTCATAGATTTATCTGCCATTAAAGCGTTAAAAAATTTTTTGCCGTCGAATATTATCTTTTCGTATATATCGTCGGTTATAATATATAACCCGCGTTTTTTTGCAAAATTTGCTATTTCTATTATATCTTTTTCATCCATCAGGACGCCGGTAGGATTTGACGGACTGTTTATTATAACGCCCCTTGTTTTGCCGGTTAAATTTTTTTCAAGCAGTTTAAGGTTGAATTTAAAATTGTTTTTAGACGTATCAGCCGTTACCGGAACTCCGCCGGAAAGTTTTATAATTTCGGTGTATGAAACCCAGTAAGGAGAAGGAACTATAATTTCGTCTCCGTCGTTCAGCATAGCCGAAAAAAGATTGTACAAGGAATGTTTTCCGCCGCAGGATACTATTATTTCCGAGTTTTCATATTTTACGCCGTAATCTGCCGAAAATTTTTCGGCAATAGCGGTTTTCAGTTCGTCTATGCCCGAAACTGGCGTATATTTGGTCTGCCCTTTGTCAAGGGCATCTTTTACGGCATTTTTTATATAATCGGGCGTGTCGAAATCCGGTTCGCCCGCTCCGAAACTTACGACGTTTTTTCCTTCGCTTTTTAGTTTTTTTGCTTTTGCCGTAATGGCAAGAGTAGCCGACGGCTTAATTAAAGAAGCTCTACATGAGAGTTTCATCGTTTTCTCCTTTCGCGTAAATTTTAGAAAGCTCTTCGGCTATCGCCGGAGGAACCATGCTTGAAACGTCTCCTCCAAGTCTGGAAATTTCCTTGACTATAGTGGAACTTAAAAAAGAATACTTTTCGGCTGTCATCATAAATATAGTTTCTATGTCTGAATTGAGCGTCCTGTTTGTTGTTGCAAGCTGAAGTTCGTACTCGAAGTCGGAAACCGCCCTTAAGCCTCTTATTATAACTTTTGCCCCTATGCTTTCGACGTATTTTACTAAAAGCCCTTTTAAGCCTATCACTGCCACTCTCTCCGCGTCTATTTCCTTGTCGTTTTTTATAATTCTGTTTATCAGTTCTATGCGCATCGACTGCGGGAAAAGATAGGGCTTTTTTTTATTGCACGCTACGGCTACTATAACCTTGTCGAACACGTTGAGGCTTCTTTTTAGAACGTCTAAATGACCGTAAGTTACGGGGTCGAACGAACCCGGATAAACGGCGGTTTTGTATTTAATAGAATCTGCCATAAGGTTTATTTTTACCATAAAACCGATAAAATTGCAATTGCCAAAAAAATATAATATTTATTATAATCTTATAAAATACGAAGGCATAACTGATGGTATAATATTAGATATATGAATAATAAAGAGGCGCGCGGAGCTTATTCCGCATTTAATAAACTGCTATGTCCTATACTGGCTATAAACGATAAATACGACGTAATATTTCTAAATAAAACCGCGGAAGAAGTATATAAGAACAATATTAACCGCGTTAATAAATCGGACGCAGACCTTCTTAACGCGGAAGGCACAGTCGGCAAGTGCTATAAAATATCTCACGGCTACGACAAACCCTGCTTCGAACTTGGAGAAAACTGCCCGTTAAGGGAACTTATTAATAACAGAGATAAAAATCGCGCCGCCGTCAATCATAACCACAAAGGACAGTTCTATAAAGTAGAAGCATACAGGGACGGCGGGGACGGCTCCTTATTTTTGGAATCCCACGTTAATATTTCCGAGTTTATTTCGGAAATAAATATAGTTAAAAAAGCCAAAGAAGACGTAGAATTATCCAAAAAAAGGCTTAAGACGTTTTTCGACGACCTTCCCGTTCCGTCGTTAATCGTTAACGTAGAATCCGGTCTTATTATAGACGCAAATAAAAAAGCCGTAGATTTTTACGGCTATTCCAAAGAAGAATTTGCGCATATGACTATTGCCGTTATAAATCCGTTTATATCGATTGAAGAAACTATAGATTTCAGGGCTAAAGCCTTAAAAGAAGGTTATAATTTTGCGGTTTTCAAACACAGGCTTAAAAACGGAAGATTAAGGGACGTAGAAGCTAATATCTCCGGATTTGTCTATGACGGCAAGACTTATATTCAGGTCATTATAAACGACGTCACTGAAAAAAAAGCCGTTGAAGAGAGGCTTAAAGAGTCGGAAGAGCTTTTCAGGATTATGGCGGATAATATGCCGGTAGGATTAGATATGCACAGAGAGAAATTTATTTACGTCAATCCCGCACTTCAAAATATGCTAGGTTATACTTCGGATGAACTGAAAAATATGTTCTTCTGGGAAATACTGGCGGAGGAATATAAAAATGAAGCAAAAAGGGCTATTAAGGAAGGACTTGACGATATAAGTTATAAACATTACGTAACGTTTAAAGCGATTAAAAAATCGGGCGAAGAATTATGGGCATATATTTATGGCAGTTCGATTAAATATAAAGGCGAAGTTGTAAGAATAGCAAGCTTTATCGACATTACCGAAATGGTTAATTTAAGGAATTCTATCGAACAGGAAAGGAACCTTTTTAAGATATTAATCGAAAATATTTATTCGGGCATAGCCTTATACGGAAAAGATAAATTTTTATACGTGAATTCGGCGCTTCTTAATTTATTCGGATTGACAAAAGAAGAGTTTCTAAATAAAAGCGTAACCAATTTTTTCGATATAGAAGAAAATCAGCTTTATTCCTCAAATGTTTCATTATTCAATGTGCACCATAACAGCGAATTTTCATCCAGGTTTATTTATAAATATACAGATAAAACTGACAATGTCAGGTATATCGATTTATTCAGGACGGCAGTTGCTTATGGCGGAAAGGAAACCGGCCTCGCTATTTTTACCGACGTAACGGGCCAGATATTCAGGGAGCAGAATATACTCGTAGAAAAAGACATATATAAAGAGCTTTCCGAGATAGACACCCTGACCCAGATTTATAACAGGAGGGCTATGGACGCCAAGCTGACGGAACTTCTCAACTTAGCCAAAAGATATAGCAGGCCGTTATCCCTTATAATGTTCGATATAGACAGGTTCAAAAACATAAACGATACTTTCGGCCACTCTACGGGAGATTTAATACTTAAAGAACTTGCCGCCGCCGCCAAAGAAGACCTGAGGAATACGGATTTTTTTGCAAGATACGGCGGAGAAGAATTTATTGTTATAGCTCCCGAAACGCCCCTCAAAACGGCAAAAGAACTTGCCGAAAGATTGAGATTAAAGGTTCAGGGGCATGATTTTAAAATAGGAAGAGGCGTTACTATCAGCCTCGGCGTGGCGTCGTTAACGGACAACGACGACGAACGCGGCATTGTCAATCGTGTCGATTCGGCGCTTTATAAGGCAAAAGAGCTCGGGAGAAATTTAGTTTACAGCGAAAATTTTGATTGATTTGTTTTTTAAAATTTGATAAACTTTAAAATCTATCTGTTTAAATTAAATAAATATTAAATATTCAAACAAAGGAGCAAGCTATTTATGGCAAATCATAAATCTGCGGAAAAAAGAGCAAGGCAGACTAAAAAAAGAACTGAGCGGAATACCGGCAGTTTATCTAAAATGAAGACGGGAATTAAAAAACTTAAAGCCGCCGTTGCCGAAAACGATAAGGAAAAGGTCGTTTCGCTTTTTAACGCAAACGTATCTTATATTATGCAGTTAGCCGCAAAAAAAATAATACACGGGAATAACGCGTCGAGAAAAGTTTCTGCGCTTGCAAAACTCAAGAATACTATAAACGGTTAAGCTTAAAAATAAATTCCTCGAAAATCAAATCAGGCGGATACGACGTCGTCTTAAGTTTTAAGTCGGCGTCTTCCAAAAGTTCGACGGTCTTTTTTAGCTCCCGGATATTAAAGTTCGACAGATTTTTTATAAATTTATTTTTCAGGAAAGGCAGGACGGAGTTTACGCTTAAAATAGTTTCAAAATCCATGCCGGACTGTTCCTGCATCTTTGCCTTGTGCAGTTTTCTTATCTCGCTGTAGAGTATCGATATAATTTTTATAGGTTCTTCCCCGTCGCCGTAAATAATATTAAATATCGAAAACGCCGCTTTTAAATCCCGGTCTAAAATTTTGTCCGTTAAATCGAATATATTAAATTTTTTTGAAAGGGTAAT
>JAJYZM010000141.1 GCA_021799935.1 bacterium
AGGAAAATCTGGAACTTAAAGTTTTAATACCTTTTCATGCTTATGAAGTTATGAACCTTTTCGAAGGAAAAACCGTTAACGTATCTTTAAAAAAGTCTTCGATTCACCTTATAAAAAAGAAAAAAACCGTTAAGAACCCAGTTTTCACTTAATTCTGCAATATAAAATATTTAAATGTTTCTTTTTTACCTATATTCTGGATTCCTGCTTTCGCAGGAATGACAATATCTTAATTTAAACTTTTAACCCAACTGGCGTCATTCAGGCGAAAGCCGGAATCTAGGAAAAAGATAACATATCAAAGATTACGGTTTATTTCCCTGTCCGGAGTTGGACATCCGGTTCGGCTTCCAGGACTTTTGCCGATAAGCCGCCGTCGTTTAAAACTATTCTGATAATTTCTTTTTCTTTAACCTGCATGACCGATAAAACAACCTTTTTTTCTTCGGAAAAAACTATGCCGTAACCCCTTTTAAGAACGTTATACGGGCTTAATGAATTCAATGCCTTGCATTCGGTTCCGACTCTGCTTTTATAATTAGCGATAGTTATTTCGGCCGCCCTTCTAAGCCTGCCGGACAGTCCGTTTATATATAATTTACGCTCTTTAAAGACGTTTAACGGGCTTTTCAGCAAAAGTCTTTTATAAAGATGGGAAACATTCAGCTTCAATAAATTTATCCGCCCTTCGGCTGAATTTTGAAGGCTTTCGGCGAGGTCGTAAACCCTGATTCTTTTATTTTGAATAATTCTTTTCGGAGAAACTTTTTCTATATTTTTAATTAAATTAGACAATTCGGCTTTTCTGTTTGAAATTAAATTAAGGGCGCCTATTTTCAACCTGTTTTTTAAGTTTTCCGAATGTTTTACTAATTCCGATTTTACCGGAACAACCATTTCGGCGGCATTTGACGGCGTAGAAGCCCTTTTGTCTGCAACAAAGTCGGCGATGGTAAAATCCGTTTCGTGGCCTACGGCGCTGATTACCGGAATAGACGAATTATAAATGGCCCTTGCGGTAATTTCTTCGTTAAAAGCCCATAAATCCTCTATACTGCCCCCGCCTCTCCCGACTATAATTACGTCTATTTTTTTCCGGGCCGCGGAGTATAAGTTTAAAAGTTCAACGGCATGCGCAATTTCGGACGCGCTGTTTTGCCCCTGAACGCTTGCATTTGCAAAAATTACAGATATATTTTCAAATCTTGTTTTTAATATCTTAACGATATCATGCAAAACCGCGCCGCTTTTAGAGGTAACTATGCCTATAGTTTCAGGCAGAAAAGGTATAGCCCTTTTGCGCGATTCGTCGAATAAGCCTTCCCGCCTGAGTTTTTCTTTCAGCCTCTCGAATAATATATAAAGTTCGCCGAAGCCCAGAGGTTCTATTTCCGATACTATAAAGCTGTATTCGCCCCTCGGCTCGTATAAATTTATTCTACCGTAAACGGTTACGGACAATCCGTCTTTTATATCGAATTTTACTTTACTTAAGTCGCCCTTAAATATTATGCATTTTAATTTTGAGGATTCGTCTTTAAGGTCAAAATAATATCCTGAAGAATAATTTGTTTTTAACCCGGATATTTCGCCTTTAACCCTTACTGAGTAAAAAACATTTTCTACCGCCACTTTCAGAATATGCGAGAATTCCGAAACGGTTAAAATTACCTTATTCAAATCTTTTTCGCCCGTATCTTTATCCATAATTAATATTAATTATAATAATATAATAATTTATCATATTCTATCTGTTATGCCTTTTATTTTTAATAAAAAAGGCAACCGCCGCCCCTGCCAGAGTTATATAACCTAGTATAGCAAAGGAATCGCCGTAAGAAGCTACTGAAGCCTGCATTTGCACGATTTCGTCAAAAAAACCTAAGGCAGGACTGGGGAAAATGGTTCCCGGCCTTAAATATGAGGCGGCTTTGCTAATCAAATCGCCGTTTATGAAATTAATTACGCCGTGATATGCATAAGAATTATATTTAATATCTCTTGCATACTGATTTAAATGATAAACCTGCCTTACCACAAGTTCATTGCCTATAAAAGCTATGCCGAACGAAGCCCCTATCTGAAGCGATACCGGAATCAAACCGGAGGCTTCGGGAAGCATATCTGTTTTTACCGAGTTCAGGGCGGCGCTCATTACCGGCGCATTCAGAAGCCCTATACCTACGCCTCTTATCAACTGATTTACTACTATATCGTAAACGCTTGTATTTAAAGAAAGATTATCGAACATGAACATAGACGCCGCGACTATTAAAAGTCCGGCAAAAAGAGGATACCTGGGTCCTATCCTGTCGGATATTTTTCCCGAAAAAGGCGATACCAACGCCACCGCAATAGCGGTTGGAGCCATTAAAATGCCGGCGTTCATAGCGTCATAATTAAGGACGTTTTCTATGAAAAGCGGAAGCAGGAACATAGCTCCGAAAATTCCTACTGCCCTAACCATATTGACTATAAATGCTATAACGAAATTATAATTCTTAAAAATATCCAGGTTGAGAATAGGCGTTTCGACGAATAATTCGGCTATTACAAAAAAAACAAACGAAAAACCGCTTATTACTTCGGATTGTATTATGACTGGCGCATGCCACCCAAGCGTCTGCCCCTCGTTCAAAGCATACAGCAAGGAAGCCATAGACATAGCCATAAATAAAAACCCAAGCATATCGAACTTTCTGACATATTTTTTTATCGGTATATCATGCGTTAAAATTGCGATAGAACCCAATATAGATATGATGCCTATAGGAACATTTACGTAAAATATCCATCTCCAGTCAACATAATCGACGAGATATCCGCCGAGAGTCGGCCCTACCGCAGGAGCCACCATCGCGCCTATAGACCATATACCCATAGCCTCGCCCCTTTCATCCGGAGGAAACACTTCCGCAAGCAGGGTAAGGCCGGTAGGCGTTAGTCCGGCGCCTCCTATAGCCTGTATGACGCGAAATATAACAAGGTCGGTGAAAGAAGGAGAGAGCCCGCATAAAGCCGAGCCGATAACAAAAATGACTATAGATACTATAAACGGATATTTTATTCCCCATTTTCTTCTGACATAAGCCATGGGAAGTATAACGATAGAATAAGCAATAGTATAGGCTATCATTACCCATTCCACATCCGTAACGTTAATTCCGAAATGGGACATCATCTTGGGAAGCCCGACCGTTACGATATTAACGTCGAGTATTGCCATAAACGACGACACTACGACAAGTGCAAGAACTATCCACTTGTAATTTTTGTGGGATTTTTCAACCATTTTCTTTAAAAAAATTATTTAACGGATATGCCGTGCAGAAACAGATCTAATATTTCATCGGTATCTTTTTCTATCATCTCCGGAACCGGTTCGAATCTGTCGTTAAGGAAATTATATATTGCGCCGGTCTTGATTAACGATACAAGCATATACCCGCCTTTTGTAGGATATAAATCACTTCTGAACTCTCCGGAATCTATGCCCGATTTTATAATCTCTCCTATAAAATCGGTATATCTTTTCCTTCTTAAATTAAAAGATTCTTTAGATTTTTTTTTCAAAAACACGACGTTGATTTCATCTAAAAAAATAGTTTTAAAGAAATATCTGTTTTCATAAATATGATTTATATTCTCGCTGATGAGAGCCTTTAACTTATTGATTCCGCCGCTTTCTTTCGCAACCCTGTTTTTTATTCTTTCGAACATTCTTTCGAAACCGGAAGACAGGACTTTCTCTAAGAGTTCGTCTTTATCTTTGAAGTAAAGATAAACCGTTCCTTTTGCTATACCGGCTTTCTGCGCCACCTTATCCATTGTTAAAGCTGAAAATCCGATTTCTTCTATCAGCTTTCTCGAGGACGATAAAATCAATTCGTATTTATCTATATTTTCTACCATATATATTATTCGACGTTACTATTATATTGACTTAAAAGTCATAATACAATAAAAAAAATAATTTATTTTAATTCTGACAGAATTGCATTAAGGGCTGTCTCAATTTTTTAATTAAAAAAGAAAACGCCATAATGGCCGTTGCGACATAAATTACGGAGAAAACAATGCGTATTATACTATAATTTTCAGCATTTAAACCGTAAATTAATAAATTAGAAAAAATTAAAACCGGAAAAGACCACATCAAAATCCATCCTTCGATAAAATGAAAACAGTGGGCTTCTTTGCCGTAAAGCCCGGCGACTCCGGCAAGAACAAAGCCGATAGATATTATTAAAATTTCCGGATTTTTAAAAACAAAAACATAGCCCGCAGCAAATAAAATCCCCAGAATTACGCATGATAGTATAAATAT
>JAJYZM010000142.1 GCA_021799935.1 bacterium
CGTTCATAGAAAGCGACGGAGGAGTAAAAGATATAGGTTGAAGCGATACTCCTTGGGGCGGAATAGTCATAGAACCGCCTACAAAAAATCCTCTCTGCTGGGCTTGATATGCCTGAGGAGCGAGATTCTGAGCCTGGGATACTACAGTAGAAAGGAATGAGGACATATTGGCGGAAGCTCTTTTAACGGCAAAAGACGACATAGCTAAAAATATAAAAAGAGCGATAATTATTGAATTTTTAAGTTTCATAATAACCTCCTTCCTAATTACGCGTCCACTAAACAATAATGAATTGTTGGTTTGGTTTTATTTGTTTTTGTTTCAGTCTTTTTAAATATTGTTCCATTCTCTTCTAATGTCATAATATAATTATCAAAATCCTTAGCAAGCATATGACTATAACGTAATAATTTACTTCTATCTATTATTCCGCCATTTTCTGCAATTATATTTTTAATTTTTTCGAGCCTATCCTGAACATCATTACTTAATAGTCTGTCAAATACGCTATAAAGTTGAGTCTCAACTAATAATTTTGCTTTTATTCCATATTCAATGTCTTCTTTTGAAATTGTTTTATCCATTCTCATCGCACAATATAACATCGAAAGTTTAATGACAAACGTATAAAGTCGAGTATGGAAGCTACCGTAAACTTCAGATTGTCTTTTTTTAAATTCCTCATCAGAGTAGTAGAAAGATTCATAAGCTTGAATTGCATCCTTAGATAAAACAATTTCGCCAGATATTCCCGAAATCTCCGAAAGCATTGAATATAAGTTATCGATAATGTCATCATTAATTGAAGTGATCGATTTAACCGGTAAAGCAATTTCTTTTTTATCCAATTCTCCCGGAAAAAAAACAAAACGCTGCATAAAACCACTCTTAAAATCCGATTCTTTTAAATTTTCCGAAAGCCAAGCAACCGTCGAGGCGCCCAAAATATTAATCGCCGGTTCAACTAATTCGAACATTTCTCCTGTTCCTTCTTTTCCTTTGATAAATTTTTTATGGGAGAAATTGTCGAAAATATCCGTTAAGAGCTCTTTTAATCCTTTATTGTAACTTCTATCAAGGCCCTTTAAAAATCCACCAAATTCGCCATGAAAAAAAGTCCCATGGGTTTGATTTTGAGTTAGCGAAAATAAGCTCTCAGGCGTTATGTCGTCCGGAAAAACAAGAAAATTGTCAGTATTATTTTCCTCAAGTTTATTGAGCAATTGTTTTGCAAGTCCCAAGGTTGTGCCTTTTCTTCCGCCAGACTTTGCAATGAGCAAAACATAAAGATTAGCGTAAAGTTTTCGACCTGTCCAAAAAATAAAAATATTTCGTTGGACAACAGTAGATAGAATAACTAATCCTGTTGCATAACCAAAACTATCAGGCGCGTCCGTCATATTATTGCAATACTTAACGAAATGATATAAAAAACTTTCGTGAGGAATAAGGTCATAAATATTTACCTTATTATTATAGCCATTTTCACGAAATATCTTTGCACAATTTATTTTATCTTTAATATTTTTATTGCAAAATCTTTCGGAATTATTTGCTAACTCGCAATTATCTTTTTTCATAGTAATTGGGCAGAAAACGCCTTCATCCTTATTGTTTTTGTTTTTATTAACAATTTTGAAATTATTATTGACATTTTCGTTATTTTGCGATATATTAATCATAAATATACTCTCCTATAGTATATTAAAAATTTTTGACATTACAATTGACCGTTGTAATGTCTTTTTTTTATTTTATTTTTATTATTTTTATTTTTTCATTTAAGTATTAGTGCTTCATTTAGGTCTTTTGCTTTAAAGGTTAGTTTATATATTGGAACGCTTTTAATCTGCCGGATAATTTTATTTTCCGCTTCTTTTCCGCCTTCGTCGTTTTAAGTTTTTCTGGATTAATCATAAAACCGCCTTTTTGATAATGTTTATGCGTCTATTATTTATTTGCAAATTTATATATTTTCTCCTGAAATTATTGGAATCGTCTGGTTGCATTGAACAAGAATCGAGAAACGCTTGGATATCTTCAAGAATGAAAAGTCTCTTTGAGCCTACTTTGTAATGTCTGATTTTTTTTGAATAAGCAAGTGCGCGAAGATAAGACTTTGAAATGTGCATGTATTCCGCCGCCTCCGAAACAGATAAATATGGGGATTGTATGGATTGAGTCATAATGACACACCCCCCAATATATTATTAAAAGATAGCGGTAGAAGTAGCGGTATCGCAGGTTTTGCGGGTTTTAGCCGATAATTGACAATTACGAATAAAGATGTTATATTATTCATATCCAATACACACTGTTAAGCGGTCAGTCCGACTGCAATCAGACTGACCGCACTATTAATTTTATTTAATGTTTTTATTGTTATTATTCATCAATAAATCCGAATAAGCCTTAATATATCCTTGAACATAATTCCGTAAAATTTCACCTTTTTTTTTATTTTGTATTTTTATAATTTTCTCGAATGTTTCTTTTTCGTTTTTTGAAAGTCTAAACATCATTCGTTCTGATTTAATTGTTTTTGTAGTTGTCATAGTTACATTGTATCATATTAAAAACATATGTCAACCTTTATTTTTATTTTTTTTTTACTTATTATATTTATAATATGTCATTAAATTATTGTATTATATGTTATATGCAGTTATACACAGTTATATAAATATTCATCTTTGTGCACAATATTGTCATACATTTTTAACGGTATTTGACCGAATTTGACCTTAGGATACGGTTAAAAAATGAATACAATAAATACCTTTAACTCATTATATTATATAGTCTCAGAAGCTTTTTTTAATATGTTAGGGCGGCCAAGAAAAAAAAGAAATGATATGATTTTTTCTTTTTGACCGCCTATTTTTAATAATTCACGCAATTCACATTAATTCACATATGTTTTGTGAATTATTTAATATATCTTAAATATAGATATATTCTATATATATAATATAAAAATATTGATAATTCACAAATTCACAATGGATATGAAGGGGGGCTGTGTCTATCTTATTTTTTAGAAAATACGTCGTCAACGGCTTTTCTTAACGTATCCGGAACTAAATGAGAATACCTCTTAGTCATCTGGGTTGTTCGGTGTCCTAATAGCTCCCCGGTTATAAAAAGCGACGTTCCGTTCATAACCATTTTGCTTGCGAAGACATGTCTTAAGTCGTGAATATGTATATCTTTTAATCCGGCGTTTTTGCAAGCCGTATGAAAGGAGCGCTTAAAATTGGTCAATTTCACTCCGTTTCTATTAAATACATATAAACAGTTCTGATTTTTTTCGATACGGCTTAAAAGGGCTTTTAAGGGCTTGCTAATCGGTATATATCTATCATACTTTGTTTTTGTTCCTTTTATCGCTATTATGTCGTTTTTTAAGTCCACGTCGTCCCACTTAAGATTTAGGGCCTCGCCTTTCCGGCAGCCAGTATAAATCAGAAATGTAATGATGTCTCTTGTAAGTTTATTTGTAGCGGCGGCTATAAGCTTTTCGATATCTTCGTCGGATAGGGTTTTTAATCTGGATAATTCGTTTAATTGCTTGATTTTTTCGGCAGGATTCTTATCTATTAATTCTTTATTAATGCAAAATTCAAAAAAGTTATGGAGTATGCTTGTTTCAATATTTACCGTTCGGAATGATATTTCTTGTTCCCGCTTATTCCGATTCCGAGGCATAGCAATTATTTCTAATTTTCTTTTAAGCTGGTAATTTTCAATATCCGCCCGGGTTATACTACCAATAGATTTATTATTAAATTGCACAAAATGTTTTCGCGCTGTTATCTTTCTTTCTATCGCACGTTCAGTTATAACTTGGGATTGTATATACATTTCCCAAAGTTCGTTAAAATCATAATCGTTATAATTGATTTTTGTGGGTATATCGTGCTTGTTTCGGATAATGTCGGTTTTAATAGCGCTTGCGATTTTTTCTGCTTCGTTTTTATCTTCTGTTTGGCAGCTGCCGCGATAACGGATATTATCAATCGTTATATCGTAATGCCATATTTTGCCGCGGAGTCTTATTTTATCTGACATTTTTGCGATTTTTTCATTGTGACGGATTTGTGACGGATTTTATAAAAATTTGTGTCATTTATGGCGATTTTAGCAAGTTTATTGCGGAATGTCAAGAGGCTTGGAAGTGCTTATTTACTGAGTATTTGAATGGTAGGCGGAACAGGGTTCGAACCTGTGACCCCCGGCTTGTAAAGCCGATGCTCTAACCGGCTGAGCTATCCGCCCAAAAAACTACCCCCATTTTTAAAAATTCTATATAAGAGAGACAA
>JAJYZM010000143.1 GCA_021799935.1 bacterium
AAAGTAAGGGAAAGCGTCGCGACGGATAAATCGCAAATAGACCCTAGAAAGATTTTCGGTCCTGCAAGAGATTACGTCATAGAAGTCATAAGAGAAAGAATGAAGGTTCTGGGCTCTTCCGGCAGGGTTTAAACGGCGCCGCTTTTCCCGTAAGTCATTGCGAGCATATCTTTGCCCGTCATTATCTTGCGGCTAAAATTTTTATAAAAAAGGCCACTAATATAAGGGATATAAAAATAAAAGGTAGAAGAAGAGCCGAAATAGACCTAGGTGTCGAAAGCCCGTTGGTTTCTTTAATGCCGATAATCAATAATGCCGCAAACCAGGCCGCCGATATATTGTATCCGAATATCGGAAATATCGAAAAAATACCTACGCCGGAAGCATAACCTATTATCCTGAAAGTATTTTTTATACTCCGTTTCCCGCCAAGCAGCATTACGAATCCGTGTATTATAATAGTTAAAAGAATTAGAAAAATCGTGTATAATATCCCCAAAAGCACTAAAAGAAAGGCTATTCCGATAATTATATATATATCCAAAAAACTTTTATTTGTAAAAAAAAGCGGTATTTTAGGCAGGACGGCATAGTTTTTATAAAATCCTATCTTGAAAAAAATTACTTCCCAAAAGAAAGAAAATACTAAGTTTATGTATGTAAACAGCAACGCGTAAAAATAAGGCTTCGATATGCCGTTTTCTTCCATTGCCCCGGCGTTGTTTAGTTCTTTATAAAATACTTCGGGGCTGAAAAGAGATTTTTTCCATGTCAAAAATAATGCTTTAAAAAATCCAATTTCTTTTATATCGTCGAAATCAGCCATTTTTTATGTCTGCCCCCCGACCCGTTCTTTATCTAATTTATAAATTATGCCGTCTGCAAGAGCGATATAAGACGCTTCTATGATGTTTTCCGATACTCCGAGAGTAGTCCATTTTTCTTCTTTATCCGAAGATTCTATTAATACCCTGACATAAGAAGCGGTTCCAGATTTTGTTTTGCTGCTTATAACCCTTACCTTAAAATCGGTAAGTTTCATTTCGTCCAGCACCGGATAAAATTTTACGAGCGCTTTTCTTAAAGCGTTGTCTAAAGCGTTTACCGGACCGTTTCCTTCGGCGACCGTATGTTCGGTTTTGCCTTTAACTTCTATCATAACTACGGCTTCGCTGAAAATGTTTTGAGCGGATGTTTTTTCTATATTTACCCTGAAAGATATAAGCTTAAAATATTCCTTATTTTTAAAGTCTTCGGATGAATATTTATTTAAAAGAATTTTAAAAGACCCGTCGGCGCTCTCGAAATTAAATCCTAAACTTTCCAGTTCTTTAATTTTATCCAAAAGTTCCGCTTCGCGGGCAGCCGAAAGAACGCCGATGTCTAATCCCAGCTCTTTTGCTTTGGCTTCTATATTGCTTTTGCCCGATAAATCCGAAATTAAGAACCTTCTGCTGTTTCCTACAAGCGAAGGGTCGATATGCTCGTAGGAAGAAGGATTCTTTAATACGGCATTTGCGTGAAGGCCGGCTTTATGGGCAAATGCGCTTTCTCCGACGTAAGGCATATTTTTAACCGGAGTATTGTTTGAAATTTCGTCTATTAACCTGCTTACTTTAAGGAGATTTTTAAGTTTTTCCCTGCCTATAGTTTTAAATCCGGCTTTTAATTCTAAATTTGGTATTATAGACGATAAATTTGCGTTTCCGGTTCTTTCTCCGTAGCCGTTTATAGTTCCCTGAACGTGTCTGACGCCGTCCAGAACTGCAGCAATAGTATTTGCCACGGCGCAGTCCGTATCGTTATGGGTATGGATTCCGAGGCGGCTTATATCTATCTTGTGCAGTATTTTAAGTTTATTCAACACTTTATGTATATCGTCGGGCAGACAGCCTCCGTTAGTATCGCACAAAACTACTTTATCCGCTCCTGCCGAAAGTGCGGCATGTATGGTTTTTACGGCATAGTCCTCATTATCTTTAAATCCGTCGAAAAAATGTTCCGCATCGAAAAATACTTTCTTTCCGCACGATTTTAGAAATTCTACCGAATCGTATATAATGTCTAAGTTTTCGTTTAAAGATATTTTTAAAATGCTTTCGGTATGCATATCCCAGGATTTGCCGAAAATAGTAATATATTCCGTATCGGTTTCGCCGAGTACTATTAACCCGGCATCTTCTTTTGCCTTGTTATTTTTCTTTCTGGTGCTCCCGAATGCGGTTAATTTAGAATTTTTTAAAGTTTTTTTCGAAGCCGCGTCGAAAAATTTTTTGTCTTTAGGGTTGGATGCCGGAAATCCGCCTTCAATAAAATTAATGCCCAATTCGTCTAAAATGTCGGTTATCATTAATTTATCGTCTATAGACAAAGAGAAGCCTTCGCCTTGAGTTCCGTCCCTCAAAGTAGTATCGTAAACCTCTACAAAACCGGTTTTTACGCTGTTAGAATTTTTATTTTTAACCGAATTCATATTTTTAATTTTTTTATTTGCCGAGATTAAATGCATCATGGAGTATCCTTGCGGCAAGTTCGGCATATTTGGCGTCTATAACGCACGATATTTTAATTTCTGACGTTGAAATCATCATAATATTTATATTTTCTTTAGCAAGGACGTCGAACATAGTAGAAGCCGTCCCGTAATGGTTTCGCATGCCGACCCCTATAACCGAGATTTTGGCAATTTTATCGTCGCTTATTACCTCTTTTGCGTCGAGTTCTTTTGCAAGGCCGTCCGTTATTTCAAGGGCTTTTTTTAAATCTTTTTTAGATACCGTGAAAGTCAAATCGGTATGCCCTTCCACCGAAATATTCTGGATAATCATATCTACGACTATATTGGCGTCCGATATTCTCGAAAAAATTTTCGCCGCAATGCCAGGCTTGTCGGGAATACCCCTTATAGAAATTTTAGCTTCGTCTTTATCGCATGCAACGCTTGAAACCTGCAATTCTTCCATATCCTTATCGTCTCCTAAAAATTTTATTTGAGTTCCTTTTCCTTCTGTAAAAGTCGATTTAACAAACAAGTTTACGCCGTATTTCATAGCAAATTCCACCGACCTTATCTGCAGGACTTTAGCGCCTAGACTCGACATTTCAATCATTTCGTCGAAATATACAACGTCTAAACGCCTCGCATCGGGAACGATATTCGGGTCGGCAGTGTAAACTCCGTCAACGTCCGTATATATATCGCACCTGTCGGCTTTAACGGCCGCCGCAACGGCAACCGCGGTTGTATCCGAACCGCCTCTGCCGAGCGTAGTAATAAATCCGTTTGAATCAATCCCCTGAAATCCGGCTATTACCACGATTTTACCGTTTTTAAGCATTTTATATATATTATCCGAATCTATAGAAGATATTCTTGCTTTCCCGTAAGATTCGTCCGTAGCAATTCTTACCTGATGCCCTAGAAGCGGAACGGCATCGTAACCTTCGATTTTTAGCGCCAGCGATAAAAGCCCCGAACTAATCTGTTCGCCGCTGGATATTATCAGGTCTGTTTCCATATCGTCCTGGCGTCCGCCCATTTTAACGGCAAGTTCCAAGAGCCTGTTGGTTTCTCCGCTCATAGCGCTTACGACGACCACGACGTCGTTGCCTGCAAGCTTTTCTTTTATTACGCGTTTCGCGACCTGTTTTATCCTTTCTATGCTTCCCATAGAAGTGCCGCCGAACTTTTGAACTATCAACGCCATAAATTATTTTTTCCTTATATTTGTATATTATTATATTATTCGTATGTTATCATTAGCTTTCCAGTCATTGCGTGCGCTATTTGCTCCTCGCAATGACGCCTATTTCCTTCGTTTATTACGCTCTATCCTTTTTTTGCCGTTCTAGGGTTAAACTTATGTATGGCTTCTCCAATAGAATCTAAAGCCGATTCTGGAACTATCTCCGAAAGAGTAGGATGGGAATGTATGGTCGATTCGATATCGAAGACCGTTCCCCCGAAATGCATATACGAAGCTATTTCGGCAATAAGCTCCGGAATGTCCGCGCCGATTCCGGTAGCGCCTAAAATCTTTTTCGATTTTTCGTCCGCAATAACCTTTAAAAAACCTTCCGGTTCTTCCATGGCCAACGCCATTCCGCTTGCGGCGTAAGAAAAACGTCCGACGGAATATTTTAATTCCGAAAGTCCGGCGTCGCCTTCTTTTAGGCCGACGGTTCCTATGGCCGGATTTGTATATACCGACCATGGAAGAACTGCGTAATCCTTTTCTTTAATAATTCCGGCAATATTATCCGCGGCGATAATCCCGTCGTAGGATGCCTTATGCGCAAGCATAGGTCCGTCTGTTA
>JAJYZM010000144.1 GCA_021799935.1 bacterium
AAAAATCGAAGGGTTTTATTTCATAGTCTATAAAAAAATTCCTATTAAAGAAAGTTTCAAGAAAAATAGTTACATTAAGGACAATGTTCTTGAGGAACATCACATTTATTTTTAGAAAAAAAAGGGGCATTATGGAATATTTTATTAAAGTAATGGGAATAGGCGTAATAGGAATTGGCATTCCATTGACGAAAATTAAAGTCGAAGGCGAACCGGTAAAATTACCGGAAAGAGAATATTTAAGTTTATTTGTTTGCAGAATGCCGGAAATAAGTTTTTCTTCCGCCGGTCAAATTAAAGTTCATAACAATATATTTACAGGTTGGCGCGTTGTAGAAGAAAAGACAGGACTAACGGTCGGACACGGGAAAAGCAGGTCCGGTGCAATAAGACACGCTTATAAAACATTACAGAATTACTCAAAAGAACAGTTAGAAGAATTTATAAAAAAAATGAGAACAGAAAATGTTTATCAAGCGGGATTTTAAAGGCAAATTATGAGCAATATAGTTAAAGACTTATATAGAAACGTAAAGACTACTGCCCCGCGGGATAATTATAGAACCCCCGAAGAAGTCGTTTATCCTATAGTAAATCTTATAAATAAAGATAAAACTATTTGGGAATGCACGGGCATAGAAAACGGCAACATAGGTAAAATATTAAGATTTAGTGGGTTTAAGGTTATCGAAACCCATATTGAAAAGGGATTTAATTTTTTAACCGATAAGCCTAATTTTGATTTCGACATAATAATAACAAATCCGCCTTTTTCATTAAAAACTGAATTTATAGCAAGATGTTATGAAATAGGCAAACCGTTTATGTTACTTCTGCCAGTAACTGCAATAGAAGGAGTAGCTAGACAAAAATTATACGTAAAATATGGTATAAATCTTTTACTTTTTAATCGCAGAGTAAACTATATAAGAAAAGAAGCTAAAACAGGTTCTTGGTTCGGATCAGCATGGTTCTGCTGGAATATAGCCGGCATAGAAAAACAATTAAACTTCATAGATATTATTAAAAATAAAAATAATTAACGAGGAAAAAATGAAAAACCTGCCAAAAAAGATTTATTTACAGATTGGAGAATTAGATGAAAATGATAACAATGATTTTGAAATGTTAAAGAACGATATTACGTGGTCCGCAGACAAAATTTATAAAAACGATATTGAATATCGTTTAAAAGAAAAAAATCCAAAAAAATATAAGAAAACCGTAAAGGGCATAATTACCCTATGCGGCAGCACGAGATTTTATGAAACATTTTTAGAAATTAATAATAGGCTAACTGCTAAAGGCTATATAGTTTTAAGCATTGGCGTCGTTAAAAGCAAAGCCGTAATGCTTGATAAAAGCGATCTTGAACTTGAAAAAATGCTTGATGCATTGCATAGGGAAAAAATATTGATGAGCGATTCTATATTCGTTATAGATTTCGACGGTTATATCGGAGAAAGCACTAAAGGCGAAATAGAATTTGCGGAAAAGCATGGAAAAGGGATTTATAGGTTATCAAATGGAGATTTAAATAAATTATGAAAATCGGACTTATCAACATCGACAGTAAAATACCGAACTTGGCTTTAATGAAAATATCCGCTTATCATAAGGCGAAAGGAGATACGGTTTCTTGGTTCGATATGTTTGAAACCTGCGACAAAGTATATTCGTCAAAGGTATTTTCATACTCGCAAGACTATGCTTATTACCCCGCCGGCATAGAAACCGTCAAAGGCGGTTCCGGCTATATAGATAATTATACCGTTCTACACGATGAAATAGAACATATCTGTCCGGATTATTCTCTTTATTCCAAAATAGATTACTCTATGGGTTTTATTACTCGCGGTTGTATAAGAACATGTAATTTCTGTATAGTTCCCAAAAAAGAAGGAATGATACGCCCAAATGCCGACATAGACGAGTTTTTAAGACATAAAAATTTAGTCTGTTTAGACAATAACATCCTTGCAAGCGACTTCGGATTAAAACAAATAGAAAAAATTATAGAACGCAAAATAAAAGTAGATTTTAATCAAGGATTAGACGTCCGGATTATAGCTAAAAATCCCGCCATAGCAGAATTACTTTCAAAAGTAAAATGGTTAAAACCGGTCAGGATGGCTATGGATAATATAGGAGAAACAGACGCCGTTATTAAAGCTACGGAACTGTTAAGAAAATATAAAACTACGCCAAAAACATATTCCGTATATATTCTCGTCAAAAACAATATAGAAGATGCTTTACAACGAGTCGAAATATGCAAAAAACTCGATCTAAACCCATTTGCGCAACCTTATCTTAATCCTCGTTCAAAAGAATACAAAGTATCTCGCGAACAAAGAGATTTCATCTCATGGGTAAACCAAAAAGCGTTTTTTAAAAAAATGCCATGGGAACTTTTTAAAATAGCAAGACACAACAAAAATGCAGGAGTTGTGCCTGATAACAATAGAATCGCATTAATAATTTAAGGTTTAAATTATGAAAACAAAATTAACTCCATTCGGCTATTTCGGAGGTAAGTTTTTTATGGCGGATAAGTTAATGCCTTTATTTCCGAAACATAAAACTTACGTCGAAGTTTTCGGCGGGTCCGGCGCGATACTAATAAATAAAAAGCCGTCCGAAATCGAAGTTTATAACGATATAGACGGCGAACTTTATAACTTTTTTAAGGTCATAGCGGACAAAAAGCTGTTTAACTAATCTATAACTTTAAGTCCCCGTCCTTTAGGGCGGGGATACAAAGTTATCAAAATTCAACTTCGCTATAATAATATGATAAAAACTTATAAATATCGGCTATACCCGACAAGAAAGCAGACTGAAAAACTCGAATGGACGCTTGAGACTTGCCGTATCCTTTATAATTCTTGTTTGGTAGATAGAAACCGCCATTACGAAGAAACCGGCAAGGGATTATCAAGAATAGACCAGCAAAAGATATTAGTTCAGGATAAGAAAAATATCGAATACCTTAAATCTATCCACTCTCAAGTCTTACAGGACGTCTTATTCAGGGTAGAAAAAGCCTATAAAGCTTTTTTTCGCCGTCTTAAAGAAAAGAAAGGCAAAGCTGGTTATCCAAGATTTAAAAATCAAGGCAGATACGACAGCATAACTTATACGCAATCGGGCTTTGAAATTATAGACGGTAAACTCAAATTATCCAAAATCGGACATATAAAACTTAAGCAGCATAGGCAGATAGACGGATGTTTAAAGACCTGCAATATCAAAAAAGAAATAGACCGCTGGTACGTTTGCTTTGCCGTTGAATATACGCCTAAGGTTAAACCTTTGCCGAATAAACAAATAGGCATAGATGTAGGCATTAAGTCTTTTGCGGTTCTTTCCGACGGTAAGGTTATAGATAATCCTAAATATCTTATTAAATCGGAAAAGCTCTTAATAAAAAGACAACGCAAGCTTTCTAATAAGAAAAAAGGCTCAAATAACCGCAAGAAAGCAATAATGACGTTATCAAGACTACATAAGCATATTTCTAATCAGCGTAAGGATTTTCACCATAAAGTATCAAGGCAAATAGTAGATAACTACGGCTATATCAAAGTAGAAGACTTGCAAATTAAAAATATGGTCAAAAACCATAATCTTGCTAAATCAATATCCGACGCAGGCTGGGGACAGTTTGTTTCTTTTCTTAACTACAAAGCGGAAGAAGCTGGTTGTTACGTAGAGAAAGTAAACCCCCGCAATACGTCCAAAGAATGTTCGGTATGCGGATATATCTATAAAGATATGACTTTATCCGTCCGCAAATGGACTTGTCCAGTTTGCATGACCTTACATAACAGGGATATAAATGCGTCAATAAATATACTAAATAAACCAAATACGCCGGGAACGGCGGAATTTACGCTTGGGGAGATAAGCTCTGCGGATGACATCGTAAGCAGCAATGCTTATGCACTAAAAAGCACCTTATCTACGAACCAAGAAGCCCCGTCCGAAAGGGCGGGGTAGTTCACGCGGCTACGATAACGATATTTATAACAAAAAGCTTTCAGGCTTTTACATGCGGAATTTTAATTGCTTAGCTAATAGTTTGAGGTATAGGGATAAAAATAACTGTCCTGAACGGACGGAAACCGTCTGGGCTAATTATGATTTAAACGAGCAGAGGCAGATACCGCTCTTTGCGGTATAAAAAATAATTTAAAATTCAAGGAGGAATTATGCTTTTAGTAAATTTTTCAGATGTAAGTCAAGGCAATTTAAAAATATCGGAAATCAAAGGGTTGGTATATG
>JAJYZM010000145.1 GCA_021799935.1 bacterium
TTTTTCAAAGACATTATTATTTGCCCTCCAATTTTGTTGTTTCGTTTATTGTAAACGCAACCCTATCATCTGCGCCTTTATACCGGATCGCCCCCGGAGATTGTAGTGTAGCAAGCCCAATCTGAGCTAAAATATCAGTTCGTAAAAGTTTTTAAAATGGGAACTTTGTAACCCCGATGGTGCAAGAGCTTTAGTGACCGTAACTTTAGATTAGGATGCTACCCGGTCAAGTAGAACCTTAGACACCTTCGTGGCGCGGTCAAAAAATAAAAAGAGGTGTCGAAAATTTGTAATGCGCCACTGTAATAAGGCATGAAACAGGCGAAAGTTTGACGTCTGTTTTTGATTTTTTTTACGGCAGTATTAACGCTCTCACTAATACTTTTTGCCTGTCATTTTTTCAATTTTTTTTTGAGATGTTAATCTTTTTAGCGGTTTTCGCCCGCCCCTTCAGTATTCATTTTTTTTGGATCAAAAAAAATGGCGCAACTTCGTTGCTAATACTGAAGGGGCGTTGCAAGATTACCGCTGGGGGCTGGGGAAAATCCTTGCTACGTTTTTTGCTTGCTTCGGCTCGTGCTTCAAAACCGACAAGCGGTTTTAAATCACTCGCCTACGGCGCAAAAAACTCCGGCGGATTTTTATTTTAGCGCAGGGGGGCAGGGGGGGTTGTGTTTGTCTTTCTTCCTGCAAACGGAAAAAGCCAAACACAACCTTTAAATGAAATAAGAACGAGCTTTTAAAATTGTGCGATCGAGATAATCTTCGATGTGGCCGGATTTTCTTTGCGAAAGATTATTGCTTTCAGCAAGAAGTTGAGCTCTAATAGCGTCATCCGTCCAACCCTGCCGGCAAAGATATAAAACATACCTAATATCGGCACTCGAGGAATCGCCAGTAAAAAAGTCGTTCCAAGACTTAAATTTTTTTAGGTGATTTGATTTTGGCGAAGAATAAGCATGCTGAATTGATTTAGGTTCTTCAATATAAATTTTTGAAATATCCAGAACAGGCACATTGGGATTGAATATTGTATTTTTAACAATCTTTACCAATGGTCGTTCCGGGTATTTTTGATTTGTAAATCCCGGCAAACGTCTTGGTTGCATACCAGACGTCGCACGTAAATCAGCATTAAATTGCCGAATCAAAACACGCTGCAACTTTGTTCTTTGTTCCGGAGGCATTATTTTATCGGTAAAAATATGCGCCTGAAACTTTTTAGAACTTGTCTGTACTATGATTGATTGGTAAGGAATTGCGTCCGCAGTCGTCAAATCGTCTAAAAAAAGGATGTTAGATTCGGCGGGCGGAATAAAGTAAATTCCATTATTAAGATTTCTTTTTGTAAGCTTATTAAAATCAATATCGTCTAAGCAATTAACGGAATTAAGTAATATACGCCCTTTTTCGTTAATTAGACAAAGTTGAATCGATTTATATAGGCTTAAAATCTGATAGATTTCAAACATCAATACCTCCGATATGCGACGATAAAGTTAAATAAATTAAATTAATAAATAATTAGTGAACTTTGATTAAAACAAAAGCATTGTGTAAAATTAACCCTAAATCAAAAACAATAAGGGATAATCCTAATAAATTTGATTTAATCGCTTTCATACTAAATACCTCCATAAAATTAAATTAAAAAAACCATTATTATTAAGTAGAAAGACTTAACTTAAATGGTTAAGGTTATATTATGTTTTCTCCTCTTAAAAATTCTAAAAAAATAAAAAAATTCCTATACCTGAAAAAGGCACAAGAATAAAATTAGATTTTTAAAATTTTTTAGAAAAAGTAAAAAATAAGGATAGTTTGGAAAGGTCGCACTAAAGCGGCACGTTCGGGGGGAGATTGAGATTATAACCGATTTAACCCCGTAGGTTATAAAATACGTCTTTAATAATTTCTTCTTATTAAAGTAATTAATATGCGGTATCGAGGCTAAAAAAGCCTTAAATAAAGAAAATACGCATATCCGAGAAAGATAAATATATTATATCTTTGTAATTTAGGTTTGTCAAGAGAAACATAAATATTATTTTAACTTGACATACCTTTTTTAAATTGTTAAGTTATTAATAAAATAAAAACTACTTGTATGACACAGCCCCCCCCCATTGCTTATTGCAAATAAAAACCAGAAAAGATATAATTATGTTATCCAAAAATTTCTTATCTATTTTCCAGCCTATCAAGACAATACGCGGTGGGGATATTTCGACGTTATTTTTCTCATTAACGCCATATATTATAAGGCGTTAAGCCTATACCGAATTTGACCGAATTAAGACGGTATTTGACCTTAAGATACGGTTATATAGTGTTTTAAAAATTAAAACAATGGAAATGCAAACGGTATTTGACCGAATTTGACCGAATTAAGACGGTATTTGACCTTAAGATACGGTTAGGAAAATTGACTATTAATCGGCTTAAATATTAAAGTTATAGGTAAAATTATTATTTAAATATATGGCATATATATAACGTATCGAAATGACAAATACATTTCTAATAATTTTTTTCTTTTCGATTTTATTAAGTCGTTGCATTCTTTACTATATTGCATTATAAGAGACGAAAGCAATTTAATGTCGGATTTTCTATAAATTTTTTGAGAATATTTTTCTAAAGCGTTGAATTTATCTACTACGTAAAAAGGCATTAAACCCGCTTTATTTATCTCATACTCCTCGTCTTTTTCCGTTTTAAAAGAAAAAACATAATAATTATTATGTTTTTCTTCGGCATAAAACTTAAATAATTTTTTAATAAATATCTTAGCGTCTTCTTCGCTTTTTATTTCTTCGATATCGTATTTTTTAAAAATATATCGATTATATTTGTAATCTAATAATCTTGCTATATTTAATACGGTTATAGCAACAAACATAGCGAGCAGTATTACTAAGACGCTTAATAAAAAGCCTAATATTAATGCCATAATAAACCTCCTAATATAAAATATAATTTATCGACCTTGCCCCAAATACGGAGCTCCGCTTATCTTTTCGAAGTTTTTATTTTTATAATAAATTTTATTCCGGCTATTATAAATAGGAATCTTAAGGCAACGGCTTATTAATTTTCCGGCATCGCTGAAAGATAAATCCTTAAATCCGTCGGTTTTAACGTTATTTTCCGCCGCAAAAATAATAAAATCGGCAAGGTTTTTTACTCCGATATCCGAGCATAAATCTTTTAGAATCGAAACCTGAATCGGCGTAGTTTTTTTCTTAATTGTTTTCATTATTTTATCACCCCTTTTTTTAATTATTTTGCAATCTTTGATTTAAAAATTCGTTAAATATTTCAAGTAATTCATATTCGCTTTTAATTGGCTTACGATTTAATAAAAATTCATCAAAATCTTTTTGAAATTCTTCATTTATTGTAATATTTATTTGTGCATTAGGGTTTGATTCGTCTTCATATATCAATTCTTTGATGAATCCAATTTTCTTTAAACACTCCAAACTTTTACTAACTTTCTCAAGTTGTTCTGGGGTTGGTTTAAAATCATTATTATTTATCATATACTTTATTATTTATCATATACTTTTCACCTCAGGTTCAGAGTTTTTGTCTATATAGCTGTCTTTTTATTGAAATCAATCGCAAACAATGAGATTTAAAATTTCATATACTACCTTATTTATGTATCTGTTTAATGGCATGTCATTTATGGTTTTATGACAATCTATATCAACAGCACGTTGTTCAAAGTCATCGTAAATTATCTGAATTTTGCAGAAACAAATCATATCTTCACCA
This sequence comes from bacterium, assembly GCA_021799935.1. Next base: position 3,784 of record JAJYZM010000145.1, read on the forward strand.
TCTTCATCATATTTGTTCCATTCTAAAGGATCTAATAGAGTTCCTATATTATCTTCAGATGTATATTCTTTGTCTATATTTCCGTCTTTGTCTATATAAAAATAATATATTATATTTGTTTCCTCCATATCGGCAGTTGCGACTATATCTGAAGCATATTCTGCCGCATTTTTTTTTAATTGTTGTTATTGCCTTTTTAATTGCTTCTTCTTCAATAAAATTTCCCCAGTTTTCATATTTTTCAAGAATTTCAATTCCCATGATTAGTTCTCCTTTGATTTAAAGTTAATGTTAATTTAAAAAAATGCCTTAAATATCGGCATTATCGTTATCACCTCTCGTTTGCTTTCTTTTTAAATAATTTTCAACATCAGATATCTTTATCCTAAATTTATTGCCTATTCTATAGCCATTAAGTTCCTTTTTTTTGATTGCCGAACGGATTGTAACAATACTAATGCGAAGATATTCTGCAACTTCTTTCACGCTAAGAAATT
>JAJYZM010000146.1 GCA_021799935.1 bacterium
TATTCTAAGGTTGCCGATTTATCCGGCGGGTTAAGAAGAAGGCTTATGATAGCAAGGGCGTTGATAAATAATCCCTCATTAATCATACTGGATGAACCTACAAGCGGATTAGATCCGGAATACAGGCAGAATATCTGGGGCAGATTAAAAACTTTGAACGAAAAAGGTGTTACTATTCTTATGTCCACCCACTATATGGAAGAAGCCGAAAGGCTTTTTAAAAATATGATAATATTGAATCACGGTAATATCGTAATGAGCGGAGCGGTTAACGATATTACCCTAAATAAAAAATCTTTAGAAGAAATCTTTCTCGATATCGCTAAAAATTAAGTGAAAATAATAAAAAAAATAACCGGTATAAATTCCAATTTAAGTTCAAAGTCTTTTACCGTTTTTTATAGAAACTATATGGTCTGGCTTAAATATTACAAGCCGGGCGTAATAGGCGATATCCTTGAACCTCTTTTATATCTTGCCGCACTCGGTTTCGGCGTAGGCAAGTTTATACACAGCATAAACGGAATATCGTACGTTAAATATATCGTTCCGGGGATAATAGCATCGTCGTCGATGTATGCCGCGGCATTCGAATCTACGTTCGGCGCATATACTAGAATGGTTACAAACGGGATATACGAAGCTATTCTTCTTACGCCGGTTGGAATAGAAGACATAGTCGCCGGAGAAATCCTCTGGGGAACGGCAAAGGCCTTTATGAGCGGAGCGGCAGTTTTGATAATAGGTACCGCTTTTGGATGGATTATATCCCCTTTCGTTTTTTTTATTCCGGTCATTATCGTTCTAAACGGCATTCTATTTTCTTCGTTATCTCTCTTAATAACGTCGTTTTCGCCGTCTTACGATTTTTTTTCCTATTATTTTACTATTGCAGTATCTACGATGTTTCTTTTTTCGGGAGTATTTTATCCGGTTTCATCCCTTCCTTATTTAGTAAAATATTTCGTTTATATTATGCCTTTATATTATACGGTAAGCATTATGAGAATGCTGGACGAAGGCAGAATAAATCCTTTGACGTTGTCGGCCTATTTATCGGTTATAATATTATTCGCCCTTATATTTTTTTACGCTTCCGTTTTCTTTATAAGAAAAAGAGTAATAAAATAATTTATTCTTAAAGGCGGGGGAGGGTTATACCGACCTGGGACTGATATTTGCCCTTTTTGTCTTTATATGACGTTCTCGGCTCTTCTCCTTCAAAAAAAAGAACCTGGGCAATACCTTCATTGGCGTAAATTTTAGCCGGAAGAGGCGTAGTATTTGAAATTTCCAGCGTTACGTACCCTTCCCATTCAGGCTCGAACGGTGTAACGTTAACTACTATTCCGCATCTTGCATAAGTAGATTTTCCAAGACAGATAGTTACCACATTTCTCGGGATTTTAAAATATTCTACCGACCTGCCTAGAGCAAAAGAATTTGGAGGAACGATGCAGACATCTGACACTAAATCTACAAACGATTTCGGGTCGAAATTTTTAGGGTCTACGACGGTGTTGTTTATATTGGTGAATATTTTAAACTCGTTCGATATTCTTAAATCGTACCCGAAGGAAGATACGCCGTAAGATATAACGCCGTCCCTGACTTGAGAATTTTCGAAAGGCCTTATCATGCCGCCTTCCGCCATTTTTTCTATCCATATATCGTTTTTAATCATATTTTATTGCAGCCCTTGCTTAATTACCGCTGTTATAAATTGAAATTTAATATATAATTAATTATTTCGTCCGGGTCATCCATTATCTTAATTATGTTGAAATCTTTTTCGGAGATGTAGGAATTGTGCAAGGTATTGCTTTTAATCCAGTCTATTAAGCCCGTCCAATAGTCCGAACCGTATAATATTACGGGGAACGGCTTTGTTTTATTGGTTTGTATCAGTTCTACGGTTTCAAAAAGTTCGTCTAAAGTTCCAAAACCTCCGGGCATCATTATATATGCGGAAGCATACCTTACCAGCATAACTTTTCGGACGAAAAAATATTTGAACTCAAGCGTAACGTCGGCAAACCTGTTTAGGGTCTGCTCATGCGGAAGCTTAATATTTAATCCGACGGAACTTACGTTTAAATTATGCTGTTCCTTAGCTTCCCTGCAACCTCTGTTTGCTGCTTCCATAACCCCAGGACCGCCTCCCGAAATTATAGAAAATCCTTTTAACGCAAGTTTATAAGCAATATCTTTAGTGTTTTGATATACGACGCCGTCTTCTTTAACTCTTGCGCTTCCGTATATAGTTACGGCAGGACATATCGACGGCAGTATATCGAATCCGTCCACAAATTCTCCGATAATCCTGAAAAGCCGCCACGGTTCGGATTTATCTAAAGAGTTTAGTTCGTATCTTTTTATATTTTCTCTCTTAATGGACATATTTTATTCTAAAAATTTTTAACGGCATATAGGTAGAAGGATGGCAATGGCAAACATTGCCATCCTTCTACCCGTAATTTAATAAAGCGTAAAAATTTTAGAATTTCCAGTCCTTTTTATCCGGATGCGCCTTCATCGCCTTTGCCTTAAGTTCATCTTTCGATTCCTTGTGGTTTTCATCAGGGATACAGCAATCGACGGGGCAAACCGAAGCGCATTGCTGGGTATCGAAATATCCGTAACATTCGGTGCAAAGATTGGGATCTATAACATATATATCTCCCTCGGCAATCGCATTGTTCGGACATTCTGGAATGCAGACTCCGCAAGCAATACATTCATCAGTAATAATAAAAGCCATAACAGCCTCCTTGTTTTAATTTTATGGTTATTTTTGTTTTAACTTAAACGGCTTCCGGCGCCTTTAAAAGCTTTAAGCCCTTTATATAAAGAATTGGCACCTAATTCTTCTTCTATCTGCAACAGCCTGTTATATTTCGCTACCCTTTCGGAACGGGCAGGCGCGCCGGTTTTAATTAATCCGGAATTTACGGCAACCGATAAATCGGAAATAAAAGTATCCTCCGTTTCTCCGGACCTGTGGGAAATAACGGCGCTCATATTATTTTTTTGAGTCAATTCTATGGCATCTAATGTTTGAGACAAAGAACCTATCTGGTTTAATTTTATTAAGACAGAGTTTATCGAATGGGAATCGACTGCCCTTGTTATGCGATTAGGATTTGTTACGGTCAGGTCGTCTCCTACTATTTGAACTTTGTCTCCAAGCTCTTTAAGCAAAAGGGAAAATCCGTTGAAATCGTCCTGCGCCATACCGTCTTCTATAGATATGATAGGAAACTTTTCGACGTAACCTGCATACATTGCAACCATCTCGTCTGCTTCAAGCACGGTTTTTTTGCCTGCTTCTTTAAGCGTATATTTGCCGTTGGCATAAAACTCGCTTGCCGCAGGGTCTAAGGCGATAAAAATATCCTTTCCAGGCTGGTATCTTGCTTTTTCTATGGCTTCCATTATTAATATTATCGCTTCCATATTGTTCTGGAGCTGCGGCGCAAATCCTCCTTCATCGCCGACAGCCGTAGGCATATTTTTGTCGTCCAAAACTTTTTTAAGTTTTTGATAAACTTCCGCTCCCATTCTAAGGGCTTCTTCAAAGGATTTAGCTCCGGCGGGAACTATCATAAATTCTTGAAAATCAAGCATATTGTTTGCATGTTTTCCGCCGTTTAGAATATTCATCATAGGAACAGGCATAACATGAGTATTTATACCTCCTAAGTAACGATAAAGAGGTATTTCCAATTCATTTGCCGAAGCAACCGCAGTAGCCAGCGAAACGGCTAAAATTGCATTTGCACCCAAATTAGACTTATTCTGGGTGCCGTCAAGATTCATCATTATGTCGTCTATCAGTCTTTGGGAATAACTGTCTATACCGTTTAAAGATTTTGCTATGATATCGTTAATTCCTTCTATAGCGGAATGAACCGATTTTCCACCATAAACCAAACTGTCGTTATCTCTTTTTTCATAGGCTTCGTATTCTCCGGTAGATGCCCCGGAAGGAACGCAGGCAAAGCCGCTCATACCGCTCTCTAAAGAAACCTTAACGCTAATAGTCGGATTTCCTCTCGAGTCTAAAATCTGCCTCCCTTTTACATCGACAATTTCACTCATTTTAGATTTTCCTCTGAAAAATAAAAATATTAGATTTAAATTTTAAGAAATAATTTAAGCATTATAACATTTTTTTTCTTTTTCTAAAAATAGATTTTTTATAAACCGCCTATTTCCATCTTTACTTTATTTATGAACCCTTCCGTTTTCTTCTTAGCCTTGCTTTCCGCATAAATT
>JAJYZM010000147.1 GCA_021799935.1 bacterium
GCCCCGTCCATTTTCGGGTTACAATATCTAGGTTGGTAAGTTGTAACACACTTTTTAAAGGATGGCCGCTTCTGAGCCCACCTCCCAACTGTTTTAGATATTGTTCCCCTTTTTTGCACTTAGTAAACACTTAAGGGCCTTAACTCACGGCTAGGTTTTTTCCTTCTTGGTGTGGAACTTTACGCCACACACCCAACTTACGCCTTATACTGTTTTGAAATTCTGAGTTTGAAAATGATGTGGGACCTTTCGGTCCCTATCAGCATGATCAGTGTCTTTACCTTCAAAATAGCAGGACGTAAGCTATCCTATGGGATATTTCGATGGGAACCAGCTATCGCCGTGCACGATTGGTTTTTCGCTCCTATACGCATGTCGTCAGACAAGATAGTTCCCAACCTGTTCGGGCTTCCATGAAGAGTAATCCCCACTTCACCCTGCACACGTATAGATCGTACGGCTTCGGGTCTTACAAATATGACTAATGGCAGTTTCCTACCAGTGCCTTGCGGCAACTCGCTTTCGCTTCGGCTTCCAAATGTTAGCCTTGCCATACTCGTAAACTCCCTGCCCCTTTATGCTAAAAGGATGTTGCAACACTTGAGCTTGTTTATTTATTCGCAAGTTCACTACGCGCCGCAACAACTATAACTATTAGATTTCAGGTTCTATTTCACCCTCTCATCGAGAGTGCTTTTCAACTTTCGCTCGCGCTACTTTACTCTATCGGTTTCAGGTCGTATTTAGGGTTGGATGTTTTTGACACCCATGTTCGCAGAAGAGTCTCGACCTCTGCTACTCTACGTGATGACAATCTTTCCAAAGAATACGAGGCTGTCACTCTCTTTGGCGCGACATTCCAGTCGACTTTTTCCCTTTCCAGACTGCCATTTACCACACCACATCTCTGCATTGCTGCAGATTCAGATTGCCCTGTTCCCTTTTCGTTCGCCATTACTAGGGGAATCTTTATTAATTTCTTTTCCTGCAGGTACTAAAATGTTTTAATTCCCTGCGTTCCCTTTCCTCCCTTGCGGAAGGAATCCATGCTTACGCATGGGCATCACGCATTCAGAAACGATACGATCAACAGTCGTCTGCACTTACCGTACCATTATCGCAACTTGCTGCGTCCTTCTTCAGCGCCTGAACCAAGTCATCCATCTAATAGCTTGGAGTTCGCAAATTACACGGTCGCATTAACGTAAAATCGTTTTGACACTTACTTCTCTATTGGGCACCAATAAAGAAGCGCATACTTTCGTTTTCGATAAGTATCTATAATGTAAAAAAGCTTTATAAGCTTTTAGTTTTGGTGAACCTTACCAAATGCCGGTTATTTTAGCTGAAGATAGGTTCGGGGCTAGGGCGCAAATCATTGTTGTATTTGCTGTTTTCTTTTATTAAGTGCAATAAAATTTCACGTATATGCTCTCCACTCGTAGTTAAATTTCCGTTGTCTAATATTAGATTTTTATTCTTTAAATAGCCTTTAATCCAATTTGCTATTTTAGTTCTTTTCCCTAAGATGAATTCAGACATTGGTGAATCAGTTAATCTTTCAATAAATTTATAACGTCTTTTTGGATAAAATTTAAATAAATCCATATATATGTAAGGCAGATTAGTTAGTATATCCCTAGAATAGACAAAAATAGACGGTCCATTCGTATTTTTATTGGAAACCCAATAATTTAAACCAGTGACTTTCAATATTTTTTCCATTATACCTACCTCAGATTTACTAACTGCTAATCCTATCTCACCCGAAGAACTTTTTGGCGCAACAAATCCATCTCCCTCCAAAAAACCCAATATAAAATCTAATGCATTTCTCTTACTATTCTTCTTTATTATCTCATTATCTATGATATAATTAATAAGTTTTATATAGAAGGTATGAATTGAGGCGTTATGCTCACGCATAACCAGGCTCCCATATTTGAGATAATTGGGGGGTATTCTGTCACTTTTACTTGGTAAACGACTCACTTTACTAACAACTAAATCTGAATTATCATGCCAGTACCCTAACACCTCTTTATCCGTTATGTAATTTTTTACTGTTAGCCTAACATAACAGTCTATGTTTGGGTTATAAATGAGGCTATGGTGCATTTTGAAATAAAATTTAGCTTGTTCAGGACTCGAAGCATTAATTAACCATTTATAACCTTTTTTTGCGCCATCGGCAAAATACGCGCCAAGGTAATAAATTATTTCATTGTTGAGTACGCCGTTTTCATATATGAAAGCGGGTTTTTTATTTTTACCATAGAAAAACACAATTTTATCATTACCAAATTTAGCTAGATTAAGACCATTAAGGATGTCATCTAATGGGCTTGAAAGCTGCGGTATTTGAGCTGGATTTAATTTGAATACGGCCTCTTCTATTCCGTATTTGGTGGGCACATTTAAAATAAATTTGTTCTCTTTCGAGTTTTTTACAACTTTTGATATTAAGTTTTTAAAATATATTGTATCCCCCGTTAAACTATACGCACTTAAATAAACTATATCATCTCTTTTAAAATGTTCCTTAGAAACAAGCCGTTTTGGAATTACAAGATTATGCTGTGTAACTTTTGAGTGAAACATATCATTTAGATAATTTATCTGAACTTTAAAATATTTTTTAAGATCAAAATCTTCAAGTAAGTCTTTACTTATAAGAACATAGGCTCCTTTTTTATGATTTTGTATAGACAATTTAGCAGGGTATAACTTATTAGATAAAGATATTATTATTTGGTTGCCTAATTTAAGTTCATTTTTATAGTCATTTATCTCTAAAAAATAATACCCATGTGAGCTATTCAAAAACCTTGCAGTATATGTTAGCCAATGACCATAAAACGGCATACAGATTCATAACAATTATTAGCTTATTAACTTTTAATCTAAGAAATCTTTTTCCTTGATTTTATTTGGTATATACTCCTCTGTCATAAATGACAGCCCTTTTGCAGTAAATGCGTCTAATTCGACTTTTGCCTGAAGTTTCTCCATTTTTGAGAGCTCTTCTTGCCATGCTTTATTGTTCTTAAACCAGTCATAATTTTTAATCTGCTTGAGCCTAGAAGTATCAACATCTTTAAATTTTATCAAGTGCCGTTTTAATCCATAACGTTCTATGTCCTTTTCCATCAGACCTAAAAATTTAGCATCTGGAAGAGCAAGCCTATCAGAAGCATGTGCAAGTGCTATTGATCCGAATTTTATTGCAGAGTAAATATACACCCCCCAAGGATCAAAATCTACAAGAATATAAACAGGTAACCCCTGCTCTTCATGCAATCTTTGTAGCAATCTTCTTATACCCCTCGTTGCTTGGCCTTGACTTGACATTATTACACAGTGTAATTTTTTCCATGCTTTATCTTCATTTGCTCTCTCGAACATCGTACTTTTTTCAAAGTACAAAACGAATTTTGCGTCTACTTTGCGGAATATTATCTCTTCCACATTACTAGGTATCGCCCAGCCGCCACTACCGAGCTTAGACCAATCTATCACGTCTCCCCTGTCTTCTATGACAACTTCACCAGCCACGGACCCGTTCTTATTCGCATTTATGTTTAGCTGCTCTCTTGTAAGGTCGGTTATCAGCTCTAGGTCCTCTATTGCCTTGTTTGTTTCTGTCTGATCATCGACTACGTCTATTTTAGTTCCCGGTATTGTCCTCCTCACCTGGTAGAATGCGGACCTCAAGCTTGTGTGCTTGTCGCTCTTTATCAGTTCCCTGCTTACGGCGGCCATTGCAGTCGTCTGTATGAATTTTCTAACGTGTCCTACGTTCAGGAAGTACCTTCTAGACAGCCCGCTTCCTAGAGTTATCATCCTGCTCTCTTCATTGTATTTTACATTGGAAAGGCCTCTTACCGGCAGGGTGAGATACGGATTCTCGCCCTTCTCTATCTGGCTGTATATACTTTTCCCCATATCTTCAAGTACTTTAAGTCTATTTTTCTTTGATTTTTCAATTTCGTTTGTATCCATATTACTCTTCTCCCTCTGATGATGTATCAGATTCTATCTTGCTTGAGACTACGTCGCCAGTGCTCAGGCTTTCCTCTACGTTAGCTTTGACTTCTTCCTTTTTCTTCTCAAGCAGGGTTTCTATCTTTTTCTTTATTTTCTGCTCTTCTATGTCGGTAAGTTTTGACAGCGAAAACGCGAGCTCTATTCCATACTTATCGAAAAGGCTTATTCTCTCCTGGAAAAGGCTGCTTTTATGCTTGCGGTTAAGGAACAGTGACATCCCCCTTAC
>JAJYZM010000148.1 GCA_021799935.1 bacterium
CTCGACGGCATAGCCATAACCGACCATGCCGATTTTTCCAACATAGAACATAATTTATCCGGCATTAAAAAAATATGCGAAAAAATAAACAAACTTTACGGCAAAAACGGCAAAAATAAATTCAAAGCCCTTCCCGGCGTCGAACTCACCCATGTTCCTCCGGCGCTCATAAAAGACGCGGTCGGCCTTGCGAGAAAATCCGGGGCTAAAATAGTCGTAGTCCACGGCGAAACCCTGAGCGAGCCGGTAGAGGGCGGAACAAATTCAGCCGCTTTAAAAGAAGATATAGACATATTGTCGCATCCCGGTTTGATTACGGAGGAAGAAGCCCTGTCGGCAAAGAAAAAAGGAATATATTTAGAACTTTCATACAGGAAAGGACACTGCCTCGCAAACGGCCACATAGCGGGAATTTCCCGAAAAACCGGAGCAGGGCTTATCATTTCCAGCGATGCGCATTCTCCTTCGGATATTATGGGCGAAAAAGAATACGACGGAGTTGGATTGGGAGCAGGACTTTCTATAAAAGAGCTGAAAAAAATTAAAGAAAACGCTGCCTGCTTATTCAAAAAACGTTAGAAAAAATATGCTTGATTTTAATTTTATTATCTTATAATATTAGTGAACATTAATAAGTAAATAAGGGAAATAACAATGGATAAAATAGATTTAGAAGGATTTTTGATTAAAAACAAACTTATTTTAATCGGCTCGTTAATATTTATTATTTTAATAATCGGCGCCGTTTTCGGCATCGGATTTTATCGTTACAAATTAAACCAAAACGCCGGCAGAGCGCTATGGAAGGGCGTGAGGCTGTATATGTCGTACAACGGTAAAAATCCGGAAGCCCTTTCGGAGTCCGTTTCGTATCTTAAGAAACTTCAAAGCAAATACGGCGGAACGGATTCATCTAAAATTTCAAATTTTTATCTCGGGCTGGATTATATGAGAATGGGCAGATTTAAAAAAGCTTCTGCTTATCTTGCCGATTATACGAAAGCTTATCCCAAACCCGGCGCAGATAACTTAACGTATCTTGCCTACAGCAATCTCGCTACCGTTTCCATGCTCCAGAAAAACTATGAAAACGCAATCGCCGATTTTGCCGCAATGTCTAAAATAGACGACGTTAAATTACAGGAATATGCCATGCTTGAAGAAGCGGCGGTTTATACGCAAATCAAAAAACCGCAAAAGGCCGTTGCTATTTATAAAACTATGCTAACCAACGACGCGATGACTAAAGACAGGGGATACATAGAAAACTTAATTCAACTGAATTCATAATATATAAAACATTAAAAATAAAATAATAAGGGAAATTTATGGGATTATTTAATAATCTGAATAACAAAAGTTGTTATACGGTTATGAACTCTGCCTTAACCGACAACGACGACGAATTAGAGAAAGTCCAGAAGCACGACTTAAGCCTGTTTAATGCTTCTTTTCCCGTTCTGACGTTAGTAAACGAATGGAGAAACAGGATATTATCCCTTGCTTCCGACCAGGTAGATATTATGGAAATCACCATAGATACCAAAAAGACGGCGGGAGTTTTCAGGGGCGAGATAGAAACGGCCGTTCAAAGAATTACCAGCGTGGCTACCGCAACGGAAGAAATGTCTTCCACTGCAAAGGAAATAGCCAAAAACGCGCAGGCGGCGGCAGGCGAAGCCGGGGATACCGTTAAAAAAACCAAAGAAGGTTCGGCGGCTTTAGAAGAACTTGTTTCAAGAATGGAGCAGGTCGAACAGGCCGTTAAAACTATGGGGGAATCCATAAACCAGTTTGTAACGAGAACGCAGAAAATAGTCGAACTTACCGATAAGGTAAAAGAAATAGCGGCGCAAACCAATCTTCTTTCTTTGAACGCCGCGATAGAAGCAGCAAGAGCCGGAGAACACGGCAGGGGATTTGCCGTGGTAGCCGACGAAGTAAGGACGCTGGCGGAAAAATCCGCTCAGGCGGCAAAAGAGATAGAACAGGTAACGCAGGACATAGGCGGACAGTCTAAAGAAGTAGAAATTAAAGTCAATGAAGGGCTTTCTCATCTTAAGAACTCGCAGGAATCTTTGGACGTCGTAACGAACGTTATGTCGATAGCCGATAAAGCCGCTACCCAGACGAGCGAACAGGTAACGTATATCGCTACGGCGGCGGAAGAACAGTCTCAGGTCGCCGCGGAAATGGCCAATAATCTTTCATCTCTGTCCTCGGGCATGGAAGAAATACAAATTACTTTCGATACCATCGGTTCCTCTTTCGATAAGATAATTAAAGAACAATCTAATTCTTTAAAAACCTTTTCGGATTGGAAATTCGACTGCATGCTTTTAAACATAGTAAAGGCAGACCATTTATTATGGGTTACGAAAGTGCTTGACGCTTTTGCGAATAAACAGATATCGCTGAACAGCTCCGAATTAACCGACCATCATCAATGCAGGCTCGGCAAATGGTATGACGGCGTGGGCAGGCAGAAATACGGCGAATATAATGAATTTATAGAATTAGGGCAGATTCATCCGAAAGTCCACGAAACCGGAAAAGCCCTAATCGACGCTTTAAACTCAAAAGACACGGCTCGGGCGAATAACTTAGCCGACAAGTTGATAGCCTACAAAAACCAGGTAATAAAAACTCTTGACGACTTAAACGATAAAGTCAAAGCAAACAATATTTACAACAGGCATAAAAAATAGTGGATTCCGTAAATCCTATAAACTTAATATTTTTGTGGCATTTTCACCAGCCTTATTATAAAGATAATTTTACCGGCGAAATGCTGATGCCGTGGACGAGGCTCCATGCAACCAAAGATTATTACTTCATGGGGGCGCTTTTAAAGAATTATCCTAAAATACACGCGACATTTAATTACTCGCCGTCTTTGCTCCGCCAGTTGGAAGATTATACCGTTAATTATAAAGTTCTGCTTAAAAGCGAAGAATTTTTGAGCAGAACCGCTCAAAAAATATCCGAACTTTCTCCCGAAGATAAACTGTTTATTATAGAAAAATTTTTTCCAGCCTGCTCTTCAAGCAACAATTTTATCGAAAAAAGCGGCAGGTTCAAACAGCTTTATTACAGGTTAAAAACGGCCGATGCGGAAGGGCTTGAAGAAAAATTAATTTTATTCGATGCGCAGGATTATTTAGATATAATAGTCCTGTTTAATCTTTTGTGGTTTGACCCTGTATCTATAAGTTCCGATGAATTTTTAACGGGGTTAAAAACGAAAGACAAGAAATTTACGGAGGAAGAGAAAGATAAATTAATAAAAGAAAAAATTCCCCAGTTTTTAAATAAAATATTTCCTTTAATAACGGAACTTGCGCAAAGCGGCCAGGTCGAACTTTCGGCAAGCCCTTATTATCATCCGATACTGCCTTTGCTTTGCGACACAGATATAGCCGATTTTCACGACGGCATAAAATTGCCGGCTCCTTTCAGGCATCCTGAGGATGCTGACTATCAGATTAAAAGCGCCGTAGATTATTTCGGCGATAAATTAGGCTATAAACTCAAAGGAATGTGGCCGTCGGAGGGAAGCGTCAGCGAAAGGTCGTTAAAGCTTTTTATCGACAACGGAATAAACTGGATAGCGACGGACGAAGAGATTCTTTCTAATTCTATCGGCGTAAATTTAACTGAGCCGGCCGGCAGGAAACTGCTTTACAGACCTTATGCCGTAAAGAGAAACGGAAAATATTCGTACATATTTTTCAGGGATAAAGGACTTTCCGACCTAATAGGCTTTAAATATTCGCATTATGAGCCTAAAGCCGCGGCTGAAGATTTAATAAACAACTTGAAAAATATAGCATTAAGTCTGCGGAATTACGATAAAAGCGGATTAGCCGCAGTTCCTATAATATTGGACGGAGAAAATGCTTGGGAATATTACAAAAATAACGGATACGACTTCTTTAATTTTCTTTACGAAGGCTTATCCGCCAATACCGAAACTATAAGCGCCGTAACCGTTAGCGAATATATTAAAAAAGCGGAAAACATTTTGAAAATAACGGACGGCGGGCAGGACGGGGAGCCCGTCGAATATGAAGATGGCAAAACCGGCGTTAAAATTAAACCGTTTTTCGATATTAAATGGAACGTCGATCCCGACTCCGAATTCGATTTTTCAAAAATTTACAATATTCCGACTATTTATCCAGGTTCATGGATAAATCACGACTTCAGGATATGGATAGGGGATAGAGAAGACAATAAAGCA
>JAJYZM010000149.1 GCA_021799935.1 bacterium
GGTATTTTCCGATAAAGCGGATTTTAAAACCGCCGACGGCGATATTTTTATATCGCTGGAAAAATGAAATTGACATTTTACGATTTTAATTTAATAATATAGCATATATTTTTATAAAAGGAGATTTTTAAATGGCAAATCCAAAAAAACGACATTCTAAGTGCAGAAGGGATAAAAGAAGAACTCACGACAGTCTTACGCCGACGAATTATTCTAAGTGTCCTAATTGCGGGGAACCCGTTCTCTCGCACAGAATGTGTCCAAACTGCAAAACATATAAGGGCAGAAAAGTCGTAACCGAAAAAGCGCCGGAAAACTCTTGATTCATTACATATCCCGTCAATTTTATAAAATGGGGAGATTATTTAATGATTAGAATAGCTCTGGACGGTTTCGGCTCCGATAAAGCTCCGGAGCCGGAGATTATGGGAGCGATTGCCGCTGTTGAGTCTAACAAGGATTTAGAGATAATAATAACCGGGGATGAAGCCGTCTTAAAAGACGTTATTCAAAAAAATAATTATCACGGCACAAGAATTAAAATCGTAGATGCGCCTGAACGCATAACGATGGACGATTCTCCTTCGGCCGTGGTAAGGAATAAAAAAAACTCTTCGATGCGCGTTGCTTATGAACTTGTTAAAAACAAAGAAGCGGACGCCATTATAAGCGCGGGCAACAGTGGAGCCTCCTTAGCTATAGCAATGTTTGTTTTTAAAAGAATTAAAGGCATCGACAGGCCTGCCATAGCGACTATTATGCCTGCCGTAGGAGGATATACTGTTTTGATAGACGCAGGCGCAAACGTCGATGTAAAGCCTTACCATCTTGCTGAATTTGCAATAATGGGTTCCGAATATGCCTCTTTTATGAAGGGCATCAAGAATCCGAAGATAGGAATACTAAGCAACGGCGAGGAAGCGTCTAAGGGCAACGACCTCACCAGAGAGGCTTACGGGATAATAAGAAATACCGACCTAAATTTTTTCGGCTATGTAGAAGGCAGAGAAATATTTAACGGAAAAGTTGACGTAGTAGTCTGCGACGGATTTACTGGTAATGTTATTTTAAAGGCATCCGAAACGCTTGCCGAAACGATATTCAATCTTCTTAGAGAAGAAATAAATAAAAGTTTTATGGCTAAGTTAGGTTTCTTTATGGCGAGAAAATCGTTGAAAAAATTTAAAAAACTTGTCGACCACAACGAGTACGGCGGCGCTCCTCTTCTCGGGGTGAACGGCGCGGCTTTTATCGCGCACGGCGGTGCAAGCGCCAAGGCTTTAACAAGCGCAGTATTAGTCGCAAAACATTTTGTGGAAAAGGGTATAAACATCAATATAAGCCATAAAATAGAAGCCAATGCAAAAAATATAGGCTGTTAAGAGGATTAAATAAAATTGATATATTCTAAAGTTATAGGGGTAGGTTCTTACGTTCCGGAAAGAGTTCTTACTAACGATGAATTATGCGGGATAGTAGATACGTCGGACGAGTGGATTACTTCCAGGACGGGTATAAAAGAGCGGCGGATAGCTGAAGAAGGCTTAACGACTTCCGATATAGCCGCTGAAGCGGCAAAAAAAGCTATTAAACTTTCTGGGTTAAATCCGGAAGATATCGAACTGATATTGGTGGGAACAATTACTCCGGATATGATTTTCCCGTCAACTTCATGCATAGTGCAGGAAAAGCTTGGACTTAAAAATGCCGCGGCTTTCGATATAAGCGCAGGATGCAGCGGTTTTATATATTCTTTATCGGTTGCGGATAATTTTATTAAAACCGGTAAGTATAAACATATTTTAGTTATCGGCGCCGATTTGCTGTCGAGAATTACGGACTATACCGACAGGTCGACCTGCGTTCTATTCGGGGACGGTGGAGGAGCCGTAGTATTGACGGCGAATACGGAAAACGCGCGGGGTGTTTTATCGACTCATATGCATTCTGAAGGAGGGCATGACGATATTCTTATGCTAAAAGGCGGCGGCTCTCTGATGCCGGCAAGCCTCGAAAGCATTAATAACCGCGAGCATTATATAAAGATGAAGGGTTCGGAGCTTTTTAGGTATGCGGTTAATTATCTTAAAGCGGTGGCGGAAGAAGCCATAAAATTCAATAATCTTAAAGCGGAAGATATCGATTTATTCGTACCGCATCAGGCAAACATCAGAATCATAGAGGCGACGGCAAAAAAATTAAATTTTCCTATGGAGAAAGTTTTTGTAAATGTCGAAAAATACGGCAATACTTCAAGCGGTTCGATACCCATCGCTCTTGACGAAGCTTATAAGTCGGGACGCTTAAGAGAAGGAAACCTTGTCTTGATAGATGCTATAGGCGCGGGTTTAACATGGGCATCTTCTATAATAAGATGGTGAAATAATAATGATAAAATCTCCTATATGCGATATGCTGGGGATAAAATATCCCATATTTCAGGGCGGAATGGCTTGGGCGTCTAATTATGTGCTTGCCTCCGCCGTTTCTAACGCCGGAGGTTTGGGAATTATAGGCGCCGGACAGATGCCGCCGGAACTTCTCGTTCAGGAAATAAGAAAAGCAAAAGAGAATACCGATAAGCCTTTTGGAGTCAACCTTATACTTTATTTAACTTATATAGAAGAGCTGGTAGATGCGGTTATTCGGGAGGGCGTTCAGGTCGTAACGACAGGGGCAGGCAATGCCGGTCCTTACATAAAACGGTTTCACGATGCGGGTATAAAAGTTATACCGGTTATTCCTTCTTCCGCTCTGGCAAAGAGGGTGGAAAAGGCGGGTGCGGATGCCGTAATTGCGGAAGGAACCGAATCCGGCGGACATATAGGCGAAATTACTACTATGGCAATAGTCCCGCAGGTTGCCGACGCCGTCGGCATACCGGTTATTGCGGCAGGAGGCATTGCAGATTACAGAGGATTTGCCGCGGCTTTATGTCTCGGCGCAAGCGGCATCCAGATGGGTACGAGATTTCTTGCAACAAAGGAATGCCATGTGCATCAAAACTGGAAAGATATGGTCGTAAAAGCATCGGACAGGGACACCGTAGTTACAGGAAGGCCTACCGGCCATCCTGTAAGGGTTTTAAAAAACAGGCTTGCCAAAATGTTTCTTGAGCTGGAAGGAAAGTGCGCGCCTGTTGCCGAGTATGAAAAACTTGGAACTGGAAAATTAAAAGCCGCTTCGGTTGACGGAGACGTCGAAATGGGTTCTTTAATGAGCGGACAGATAGCGGGACTCATAAAAGAAGAAAAAACGGTAAAAGAAGTCATAGAGGAAATAGTTTCGCAGACGGAAGATTTTATTAAAAATATGGCTAAATTCATAAAATAATATATAGAATAACAAATGGAAAAATCGTCAAACTCAAATATAGCGTTTGTTTTTCCGGGCCAAGGGTCTCAGCATGCCGGCATGGGAAAAGATATTTTTGAAAATTTCAATGAAGCGCGTCTTATTTTAGAAGAATCTTCGGATACCTTAGGCTTAGATATGAAAAGCTTGATTCTGGGGGACGACGGCGCGGCGCTTAACCTGACGGAAAATACCCAGCCGGCTCTTTTAACCGTGAGCACGGCGATTCTCAGGGTTATAGAAAAAGAAACCGGTTTAAAGCCGGTTTGCGTTTCGGGACACAGCCTTGGCGAATACAGCGCAAACGTTTCCGCAGGCTCCGTCGATTTTTCGAATGCTCTTTTAATCGCAAAAAAAAGAGGATTTTTTATGCAGACCGCTTGTCCCGTGGGATTCGGCAAAATGGCGGCGGTTATAGGGCTTAACGAAAATACTATAAAAACTGCGATAGGCGAAGTCAATCATTTAAAAAATGAAGAAGGAGTTTTTATAGCGAATATTAATTCCGAAATTCAAACCGTAATATCGGGTATGTCGTCGTTCGTAGATGAAGCATGTTTACTGCTTAAAGAGCGCGGAGCCAAAAAAATAGTCGTTCTGCCGGTCAGCGCTCCTTTTCATACGCCGTTTATGGAAAGCGCAAAGGAAAATCTTTCTTCGTTTATAGACAGAGGCTGGTTCAGAGATGCGGAATGCGATATATTTTCCAATGCCGCCTCGCTGAATTATTCTAAGAAAGACGATGCGGTAAGGCTTCTTCTGGAGCAGATAGTTTCCCCCGTTATGTGGAAAGATATTATCGTTAATATGGAAAAAATATCCGGGGTTTCTAAATTTATCGAGGTAGGACCATCTAATGTTTT
>JAJYZM010000150.1 GCA_021799935.1 bacterium
TTCTTCCTGCAATTTACGTTTAAGGAATCAAAGATAGTTTTTCTAAAAACGGCATCGTCCTGTTTAGTCCTTGCAAAACCGACTATAAAGAAATTATCGGGAAAAAAACCGTCCTCCCATAAACTGTATAATGCGGGAAATATTTTTATGTGCGCTAAATCGCCGCTTGCTCCGAATATTACCATTACTGAAGGTTTCATATCAGCCATTTATCCGCCTCTAATTTTTTATTATTAAATAAATTTATTGCGATAAAGATAATCTATTTTTCCAGTATCACTCTTGCCGGAGCCCCGTTAGAATCTTTTATCTTAACGGGAAGAGCTATAAGTTTATAATCCCCTGCCGCCGCATTAAAAAGATTAAGTCCTTCAATTACGACAATGCCTGCCCCCAACAAAGTTTTGTGGGTATCGTGGCCGACATGATAGCCCTCTACTGAAAGATAATCGACGCCGACAAGAACTACTCCTTTTTCGACCATATATTTCGATGCTTCCGGATTAACGCAAACATAATCCGTGCGAAAATTTTTATCCGCGTTATTTATCCACCCGGAATTTTTTGTTTTAAAAAGAAGCCTTTCTCCTTTATGTATATTTAAAGGCTCTAAAAATTCCTTCGATATGGGCGAAACATCGGGGGGTACCTCGATTATCCTGCACGGCCCGATAAGTTTATTTATATCAAGCCTGTCTATTCCTATTCCTTCGTCGATAAAATGGCGGGGGGCATCTATATGCGTCCCGGTATGCACTCCGCAGGTAATTTTGCTGTTATTTGAGGCTGCCCCTTTTTTTATTTCGGAATAGTTGTCTATTTTAACCTCAGGGTCGCTCGGCCAGTGAAGCATGCCGTCCGTTATTTCCATACTGACGTCTATAAACATAATGGATATCCTCTATTATTTATGTATAGGATGCCCGCCGAATTGATGCCTTAATGCCGCCAGCATTCTCGCCGCAAAAGAATTTTCCTGCCTTGACCTGAACCGCATAAATACCGAATCCGCCAAAACGGGTGCGGGGACTGCTTTGTCTATAGCTTCCTGCAGCGTCCACCGTCCTTCTCCCGAATCGTCGACGACGGGTTTAAGATTGGCCAGCTCCGGGTCTTCTTTCAGTGCGTTATTCGCTAGTTCTAACAGCCATGAACGCACTACCGACGCGTGATTCCATAAATCGGAAACCCTCTCTAAGTTTATATCGAAATCGCTGGCTTTCATAATCTCGAAACCTTCCGCATACGCTTCCATCATGCCGTATTCTATAGCGTTATGAACCATTTTTACGAAATGTCCGGAACCGTGAGGGCCGGTATGCAGGTAGCCGTTTTCCGGCGCAAGAGTTTTAAAAACAGGCTCGCAGTGCTTAAAAGTTTCGTCTTCCCCGCCTATCATAGAACAGTACCCGTTCTTTAATCCCCAAATGCCGCCGCTTGTACCGCAGTCCATAAATTTAATATCTTTTTCGCCGCAAATTTTTGCCCTTCTTATAGAGTCTTTGTAATATGAATTGCCGCCGTCTATTATTATATCCCCTTTTTGAGCGTATTGAAGAACTTCGCTAAGCATATCGTCGGTAGGCTGTCCTGCCGGAACCATAAGCCATACAACCCTAGGAGCAGACAGTTTTCCCATAAATTCTTCAACCGAGTTAGAACCTATAGCTCCTTTGTTTACAACCATCTCTTCTTTGGAAACCGTTCTGTTGAAAACCACTACCCTGTGCCCGCCTTCCAACAGCCTTAGCACCATATTCATTCCCATCCTGCCTAGGCCTATCATTCCAATTTCCATTTTGCAATCTCCTGTTTTAAAATCCGCATTATTACATTATTTGGAAAAGCCGTTACCCAGGCTTTTTCCTACTTCCCTGATAATATCGAGCGGTATAGGCATAATCATAGTCGTATTATTGGTCGATGAAATTTCGTTTAGCGTTTGTAAATAGCGCAACTGAAGGGCCATGGGATTTTCGGCTATAATTTTAGCCGCATCGCTTAGTCTCTGCGCCGCCTGAAATTCTCCGTCGGCGTTGATTATTTTAGCTCTTCTGTCCCTTTCCGCCTCTGCCTGCCTTGCCATCGCCCTCTGCATATCCTGCGGCAGGTCTATCTGCTTAAGCTCTACTACCGTAACCTTAATGCCCCAGGAGCCGGTATGCTTATCCAATATATCCTGAATCTCCATATTTATTTTTTCCCTTTCCGATAAAAGTTTATCGAGCTCTCCCTCGCCGCATACGCTTCTTAAGGTTGTCTGGGCTAACTGAGATACCGCATAATTATAATCGTAAACCTGGACTATGGCGTTTAAAGGATCTACCACCTTATAATATACTACCGCGCTGATTTTTAGAGTTACGTTATCCTTTGTAATAACGTCCTGAGGCGGAACGTCAAGCGTTATTATCCTTAAGGTTACCCTGACCATTCTATCTATCACCGGCCATAAAAGTATCAAACCCGGACCCTTAACCCTGATTGCCCTGCCCAGCCTAAAAATAACCGCCCTGTCGTATTCGTTTATAATTCTTACCGCATTTAAAATTATAATAACCGCGACGATTATTATAACCGCAAAGAAAATAGAACCCGTATCCATATATCCTCCAGAATCTTTGAAACACTTCACATGCAGGTTTACACCTGCCCGCTTTCGCATGCCGAAGACAAGCGGATAAGCAAAACATTTAATGAAGCGATTAATTTATTTTGTATGTCCTATATAGGTTTGACTTTAAGTCTGAGTTTGCTATCTACTTCCGTTATGACCACTTTAGAGCCTTTAACTATTTCGTTATCGGAAAAAGCCGTCCATAGTTCGCCGTTAATAAAAATCTTGCCTTCCCCTCCTTCTTTAATATCCTTAGCAACTTCTCCTTCCTCGTTTATTAAAGCAGCTCCGCCTGTTTTTACTTTTGCCCTGTAAGCTTTATATCCTAAATAAACAAAAATGGAAACGAACACGGTTAAAGTAATATAGGTAGGCAGGACAATCCTTATGAAAAAGGCGGGGACGGCATGCATAACGGAAAACAGAATAACGGTTCCGACTACAAAAAGAATCGCTCCGGCGGCGGTAAAAACGCCATAGCTCATTGCAAAGAAATCCGTAACGACTAATACAAAAGCAAAAAATATTAAGGAGTCCGCTAAATAAGCCATATTAAAATTTTTGATGATTTAAATAAGAATATTTTATTTTTAACCGATATAGATATTATATACCAATTTTTTAAATTAATTTTTAAAATATAATCCTCTTATTTTTTTCATATCTTCCCATGTTTCTCTTTTAGCGCTCGGATTTCTTAGTAAATACGAAGGGTGGTACGTCGGTATTACCGTTATGCCTTCATAATTAAACTCCCTACCTCTTACCGAAGATATTGCACCTTTATCGTTTCCGATAATAAATTCGGTAGCGAATTTTCCCAGCGTGCAAATTATTTCGGGTTTAATTATTGAAATCTGCTCCTTAAGAAATGGGACGCACAAGCTTATTTCGTCATCCATAGGATTTCTGTTATCGGGAGGTCTGCATTTTATTATATTTGCGATATAAACGTCTTCTCTCTTCAAATTTATAGATTCTATTATTTTAGTCAGAAGCTGCCCCGCCCTTCCAACAAAAGGCCTTCCCGTATTGTCCTCTTCGGCGCCGGGAGCTTCTCCTATAAACATCAGCTTGCTTTCGGGACTGCCTTCCCCGAAAACTATACTCTTGCGCGCAATGCTTAACCTGCACTTTACGCATTCGTTTACCTTAACGTCCTTTAAAAATTTTAACATATCGGATTTCGAAGATTTGGAATCCTTTTCGGTTTTATTTTCGGTTTTGATTTGCAATCCGGCTTTGACTTTCATATTATTTCTTAATGCGGACATTATCGTAAAACTTTCTTTATTGTCTGTAATAAAAGATTTTATATCTTCAAAAAATTGTTTTAATTCGATTTCTTTCACAGTTTTAAACCTAATTTGAAAGCTTTCAAATTATTTTCGGAGCCTTTTCCTATCTTCAGGATATTTTCTATAGCGGCAATTTCTATAGGAATAACGGCCTTTGCAAAGAGAGCGCCTAATGCTATTATATTTTTTTGCGTAAGCGAATTAAAATTTTCCAAGGAAATCGCGTCGAAATCATAATAAAATATATTTTCGGTTATTTTCATTAACTCGGAAACGATAAAAGATATTTCGGGATACGAGG
>JAJYZM010000151.1 GCA_021799935.1 bacterium
AAAAACTGTAAGTCTGTCCGTTTAAAACGGCTGATAAATTAATATCGCCGGTAGAATCCGGAACGAAACTTAGCGTTAAAAAATTCGGGCTCGAAGCGCATTGCGCGGAAGTTATCTGCGATTCATAAGGAGATGCGTATGACTGCGCGGAACTTCCGCTCGCGGGAATGTCTATATTTGCGCTTAAGCCTCCGTAACTGAAAGTCGTAGCAAAAACCTTCGTATTTAAGAAGGCGACGAATAAAAATAATATTAAAACCGTAATTTTTTTAGAAAACATTTTTGCGCCTCTTATGGTTGATAATTTGCAAATCCCAAATGGCTGACCTTGCTTTCAGACTGAACCTGCTGGTCTAAAAGCCTCAAGTAATCAAGATATTTCGTATTGGTATTGTACTGCTTCTGCGCATTCAAATATTGATTGCGAAGTTGTTTTTCCAGATTTTTCAGCCTGTTTGTCATAGTATTTATTATTCTCATTTTATCTTTATTGCCTATATCTTTATACGCTCCGGAATTTTCCGTTAAGGCGTTTATTAATTCTGAAATAAACTGATATGCCGAACCGTCCGCAAGCATTTCGGAACTGTTTAAAATAATATCCGGCTGCTGCAAAACATAGGCAAGTTTAATAACTTGATAAACCGGAATAGGTGCGCTTGAAATAAAATTAATTTCTTCCTGGTTAGAAAGTTGCGGAATATTAACGTTCTGGCAAGCTGACGCTACTTCTTCATCCTGAAATCCCATATTAAGGTTATTGGCGATCTGAAACAAATAACTTGCGTATACAGGATAGTATCCCGCAAAACATTCGTTTATATTCCAATTTTCGTATTGGGATAGCGTGCCTGAAGTCCCTACGGCAGGAGCGGTAAACGTTAAAGAATTAAAACGTCCTCCGTAAATTAAACCGTGTACTTCTTTTTCGATATCTCCGTTTTCTCCTATCGGGGGAATCGGAGGCACGTATTTTATAGCCTCTCCTCTTTTTGAATTATTACCGTATCCGAATATATCTCCCGTAAAAGAACCTCTTATTATTCCTAAAAGTCCGGCGTAACCTCCGGAACCCGGCTGCGTACCCTGGATTAATCCGATATGCGCCCTTGCGGCGTCTTTACGCAATAAAGAACCGTTCAAAAACATCTTTTCCGCCTTGATTACTCCGCACGAAACCGGATTATTCTGCCCCTGCGTGAGTTCGGCGTAATATTCCTGTCCCGTTGAAATAGCGCAGTTTATATTCCGCGTAAAATGAGATACCGCAGTAGTAGCCCTGCTTAAGTCGGTGGACAGTCCCGAAAGCCAGCTGTTGTTCTGTCCCGACTGGTTATTAAAATTGGTCAAATTGGCGAGTTCGTGTCCGGCGTAACCGGCTACGGCTTCGGCGGTAGAACAGGAATTAAAGTTAAGACCGTTAAGTTTGTTAGCAATGCCTTCAAGCTGATTCATAATAGCCTGGCACTGTTTGCATAATACCCCTAATGCCATATTGAAAGCAAATGATACAACGGCTCCGGATGAAATTATAGAGTTTAGAACTTTCATAAGATTGCCTCCGAGCATTTGAAATGCTCCCCACTGCTCGTCTATGCCGGAACATCCCATTGAAATAGAAGGCGGCGTAATCGAGAAAAGCTGAATATTAGATTCTGGGGTATTCCAGTGGACTTCATTGTATCCTAAAGTATATATATTTTCGCCCTGACTCTGATAATAACCAGGGCCGCCGGAATTGCTTGACGCTACCATATTCGAAAAATACTCTCCTACCAAGGAATTAAGTCCTGCGTAGGACGAAGAAGTATAAACGAACGTCGTCGTAAATACGGCAAAGATAATAATTAAGGCCTGAAATTTTCTGAAAATTTTAGTTTTCATAATAAACCTCTGTATAACTTATTGTTTACTAATGATTAAAAATATATAAAGATTCGCATATCTTAATTATAGAAAATCATGCCGTAAAGACCGTCCGCTTTAGCTGACGGCAGATAACAGTCGGTATAATTAATATTTACTTATATCCTGCCAAATCCCCTAAAACGCAAATATTAAAAAGATTTGACTTGATAGAATTATAATACGATAAGGATATCATATTATGGGCTTCCGCGTAACTTTTTAGTACAGAAACTACTTCGCTGCACCTTTTATTGCTTAACATTCCGGTATGATACTTAGTGCGCAACTTACCCCAGTTGTAGCCCATATCGTAAGACGCTTTGTATAAATACTTTACCGTAAAATTTTCTTGCTTATTCGAATTGTTTCCCGCATAAGCTTTAGCCGAAAAAATAAATACCAAAGAAAGAACGATTAATACAAAAACGGAATTTTTCATAATATCCTCCTTTTTACAGCGGATAATCGACCGCTTTTACCTGTTTATATGATACAAACCCGAAATACCTTGAATCCAAAGAAGCTATATTAGTACCCATAGCGAAGAAAAATCCTTTCGGAACCGTTTCCCTTCCGAAATTATACCATTTTTTTATCTGTTTTGGTATAACCGCTATTAACTTTCCGTCGCAATAATCTTTTCTCCCTATCGTTTCAATAACGTCAGGATGAACGCATGCGACTATCTTCGTAAAATAAGAAAGAGGTTCATACCAGTCGTAAGGCAGATAATACCTTTCGTATTTTAAAGCTCCTTTAGGCATGGTAAAAGATACTATTTCACCTTTTTTAACTTTTACCGCTACTATTCTTTCAAGATACAGATGCCACGGAAGACTGTCCGTCGCCGAATAACCTAACCTGAAAATCTGAAAAAATACTATAAAAAATATAGCGATAAAACAGAACGCCGTCCATAAAAATTTTTTGCTACAAATCGTTCTGCTTTTTAAGCTCATCGATAAGTTTCTCCGTTATGTTATATTTTTTTCCGGACGAAGCCGCCTGGGATACTATGATTATTCCGTTCTCTTTATAAGGCTTTAAATCGGCGTTTAAATCGGAAAAAAACTTCTTGATATCGTTTTGTTCCGCTTTTATGTTTATTTTTCCGCCTGCGATAAGTTTTATCTCGCGTCTTTTTTTAAGATTTATAATTTTCTTCAAGTTGGCTACGTAAATATTTCCGCGTGAGTTTTCTTTCGTTTGAATAAAAAGAAAAACCGAAAATAAAATGTTTGAAACCAATAAAAAGTAAATAATTAAATTTTTTTTGATACTCCCCATGCCTAAAGGCAGGGGATTCCTGTTAATTGGAGACATTTATTATACCTCCCTTGTGGGCGTATCCCACCCCGGAATTAAGAACTACTACGGCAGAGTTAATATCCCTATCGTGAACCGCCCCACAAGCAGAACATTCCCAATTCCTTACCGCAAGCCCGTCCCAACCTTTTGGTCCGGTTAAAGAACCGCAGGCAGAACAAGTCATGGTGGTATATTTTGAATTAATAGGAATGACGTCCCTACCGCCTAAACGGCTCTTGTAGGTTATCATTCCTATTAATTTGCCCAACGAAGCTTCGGAAACCGATTTCCCGAAACTGTGAGCTAAGCCTTTAAAATTGTCGTTAGAATAATATATCGTTTTATAGTTCTCTATAAGTTTTCTGCTTATTTTATGATTTCTGTCGTTACGTCTGTTTGCCTGCCTTTCTAATAGTCTTGCCGTTAATTTCTTTCTTTTGCCTCTTTGCGCTTGCGCAAGCCTTAACTCTCCTTTTCTTAACTCTCTTGGATTGTCTATTTTGGTTCCGTCGGATAAAGTTAAAAGAGTCGAAAAGCCGGGGTCTATGCCTATAACTTTATCCGTTTCTTTAACTGAAAAACTATGAACGGCGTCAATCCATAGGCAAAGATAATATCCCGAAGGTCTTTTGATTATTCTGCCTAATTTAATTTTGCCGTTAGGCAATTCCTGCTTATAAAACTTAATCTTTCCGATAAACGGCAAACCTATTCTATTATCTTTAGGCGGTTTTATCGGGTCGGGAAAAATAATAGAATTAAGTTTATTTCTATTGCCTTTTAGTTTAGGTTTCTTTGCAAGTTTCTTAAAACATTTATCCCAAGCGTTATACGCCTGAGATAGCGTTCCCTGTATAGTATGGGACGGGATACCTATCTTATCGCTATAACCGGCTAATATATTGGCAAAATCGAGTTTAGAAAAATATATTTTATCTTTGGCGTTGAGTTCTATTTTTCTAATAGCCCAGTTATAAACGGAAGTTAAATGATATAAG
>JAJYZM010000152.1 GCA_021799935.1 bacterium
CCGAAACGGCTTTTAATTTGAATATACATCGTCTTTAAACTGCCTTTTTCTTTTACGATTAAATCTATACCTTCATCGTCAGAAATAGGTTTATAGCATGACAATGTCGTATCTCCGTAAAGCATTATAAGTTCCGCAATTCTGGCTTCGGCTATATCGCCTTTTTGTTTTGTCGAAACGTCTTTTGAAATTTTATAGATATTTTCGGACTTCTTTGTTTCTTTAATGCTTAAATCTTTAAAATTTTCGTTTAAACCGAAAACAGAAGGATCAACTTTAACAAAACGTGATTTTTCTTTCTTAGAATTTACATCGACGACAAGCTGGGCATTCATTGTGGCTTCGGGTGTTTTACCGGCGGTTTTAAGCCAACCCTTTTTAAGAGCTATTTTTGTAATTTCTTTGCTATGCAAAGGCTTGCCGGTTTCTTTCAATATTTGAAATGCAATGTCTTTAAATGAACTCATAATTTAGAATTTTTAATATAAATCACGACAATGTTTATTCAGCAAATATTATTTTGCGTTTTATTTTTAAATAATCGCATTCATCAAGTAAATCTTCATAATTCAATATGTGTATTATTTTTTTACGTAACGGTTCATAATTACTTTTCACTTCATTTTTTAATAATAAAATTTTTTTCACTTCATTACTTTCTTTATAAAAATTACCTATGTTTTTTATATTTTCATATTCTCCGATATCGTATGCCATCTTAAAATAATTTTGGTAAACATATTCTATATCTGAATAACCTAAAGATATAATAATAATCAACCTTATATAATCGTATTTTGTATCATTTAATAAAATCGTATTTTTAGCTTTATCCTTTTGCTCGATTCTTAATACAAGTTGTTTAAATTCTTCATAATTTTTTATTTTTATAAATAGTTCTTTAAGACTTTCTTTATATTGCATACAATTTGATATAATTAATTCTAAAAAATTATGAAATTCATGGACTATGCCTTTAGTTATTTTATGATACTCAAGATCATTATATAATTTATTATTAACAATAGCATTGTAATTAATGCCGCCGTAAACAAGTTTCTTATCCCAAAAATGTGTCGGATAATCCAATTCATTTTGAAGCAACACGTCGTTAAATTTAGATTCTTCCGATATTTCAAACATACAGTAATTATTATAATAATCATTAATTAACCCTAACATGGGCTTAAGACAATTTTCTTTAATATCCGCTAAATGTGCTATGTTCAACTGATTTAATATTTCTTTTTTCTTTTTATCATCTTTAATTTGAGTTATAAACAATGAAATAAAGGTTGCCGTTGCTAAGATAATCGTTCCAAATGCGGCAAAACCGCTAAATAAAATATCAACATAATTTGAATTTCCTAGATTATGCAATACAGATATAAGATTATAAGCAAGAATATATGATACAATCCCTATAGGAATCACACCAAATATTAAGATTAATATTGTAACAAGCCATTTATTCATTTTCAAAACTTACTTAACATATTTTTCTATTACTTTTTGAATATTCATGATATTTTTTTAATATTCTTAAAAAATTCCGTCAAACTATTTATCTTATTCTCAGGCTCCGGCAGACTAAAATCTCCATAACCTCTGTTAAGCCAATAAACCTTACAATCCGGACAGTTTAATTCTATATGGTGAATTGCCAAATTATAATCGTCTATGAAATATTTTATTCCAAGTTCTGAAATAATTCTATGTTTTTCTTTCGTATTGGCATGATATACGGGAATGTCTTTGCCGAATACTTTTAATACGTTTAATTTTCTCAAATGCAAAGCTTCTTTCGGGCTTGCCGTTATAAAGCATTTGATACCCTTAATATGATGCTTTAGATTCAGGACCTCGTCAAAAACTTCCATATCGGAAAAGTCAATTCTTGAATTGATTAAGGATACCTGATCCGCCGTAATCTCGTATCTATCCGCCATATTGTAAATTTCAGGACGCTTGATTGAAATATTTAGACCAAGTTCTGCGGCTTTCTTACGGAAAGTTTTCTCGTAGTCGAATATAACGCCGTCTAAGTCTAATGAGGTTTTATTTAGCATTAATGTTTCTCTAATATTTTATTTAAATTCGGCGTTAATTTCTCAAAAAATCTTTGGTTTTCAAAATTAGATAAAATTAAAATTTCCGCTCGGTTCCATTATGTTGTGGAATTTGCAATTTAGTTTCAATAACTCTTGCGTCTTAAAGTTGATTCTTCTAATGAAAGTTTTTCCCCTGCTTGCTAATTGGAACTATACTATCTATGTCTTTAATAAATTCGTTTATCGCTTTTTCGCATAAATCGCAAAATTCATTAATGTAAATATAATAAATTTTCTTGGTTTTAATTGTCATTTCTTGAAACGATCCACCATATCCCTCATTGCTTATATTCATGCTTGTATTTTTCCCGATGACGCTATTATGAACCAACAGCGAACGAAATTTATCGTACAATGCCTCAATAAAATCACCGCTTAAATCTTGATTGAAATATTTACTGTTTAAAATTTTAAAATGTTCAGAACCTGTACCTTTAATTAAAGTAGGTTTTGAATCAATGGTTATTTCAATATTTTTATTTCCACGAAAATAACTACCGATAGAATCAACAATAGAAAATAATAAAATTGCTGCTGGGAAACCCAGACATCCTCCGGTTTTAAAGTTTCCCCATACATCGCAATCTTTTCTGTATTCAGCGCAAAATTTTGCGGCATATAATAATTCTGGCAAGGATTCTTTTAGCATGCTTGCTGTAGTGGAATGAATCGCCATTTATTTTTTTCCTATAATGTCCATATAAGATTAAAAATCATCTACATATTGAATCCCATTTTAAATCTAATTCTAAAGGCATACCCGTAGGATATTGAAGCGGAATATTATTACACCATTGAACAATTTGTTCTTTATCACCAAGCAAATTATCCTGTTCAGACTGCATTTGTTCGATATTGGATTCCGCCTGATTTTGCAATGCACTGTCATTGATATTTCTAATAACATATCGAAGAAATGAAATATACCCGCTTGTAAGACTTAAAAGCGTGGATATATTATTTAATGTGTTTGGTTCAATATTATTTATATCGTTATTTATAGTATCTGTTCTACTGTTAAATTCACTTATTAATTTACTATTATTTTTGTTGTTGTTCGTCTTAACATGAACCGTCGATGTTTTACCATTATTTTTATTGCCTAACGACTCAAGATATTCTGCTATAGCGTTTACATCTTCAGACGACATGTTTTCGTGGCTGGGCATAATAGCCATATATGTTTTACCGTTAAATTCAACAGTGCTTCCTGGGGCAAAATGAGCTGAAGGATCTATTATTTGTTTTTTTATCCAAGAAAGGCTTCTTCTACCCCCTATATGCGAAAGATTTGGACCAACCGAACCGCCATTTCCGTTAATGACATGACATGCTATACACCCTTTTCTTTCAAAAAGCGAAGAACCTGAAACAGCGTAAGCAGATATTGAAGACAACAATATCGTTAAAAAAGCAGTAAACATTAATACATACTTTTTTTGTTTTAATATCAATAAGCGCGACATAATGCCCCCTATTTTTATAGTCCACATTGCGGACGGTTAAATAAGAATATTATTTGCTTTACCTATCGCTTCCGTCAAATCCTTATTTGAATATTTAAGATATATCAACGTATTACTAATATTACTATGCCCTAAAAAGTTTTTCAACAGCATTATATTCATGCCGCTATCCAATAAATGCACGGCTCTCGTATGCCTTAAGGCGTGGGGATGCGCTTTGTCTAAATAAGCTTTGCCGAGAACCTTTTCGGTATTATATTTCAAGATGTAGCTTATACTTTTACGGGCTATCGCCGGACCGCCGATTTTTTTAGACAAGATAAAATCATTATCATTTAATTTATGCGATATACGGTGATTTAAGATTAAAGTCATAAGTTTGTCGGATATTTTCAAATAACGGAATGTTTTGTTGGTTTTTCGTTGTTTTAGCGTTAACACTTTAACCCGGCCGGTTCCCGCTTCCACGTCAGAAAACTTCAAAGCTCTTGCCTCTTCGACCCTGGCGCCGGTTTCGTACATTATCAAGATTGCAAGTTTATGAAATTCGTTTGCTGTCCCTTCGAGCAGGGCTTTCAATTGTTCGGCGGAATAAAAAACGATATTGTCGTTTTCGTAATAATTGTTTCCTTTTA
>JAJYZM010000153.1 GCA_021799935.1 bacterium
CTTCGACGCCCTTTGTTTTTCAAAACTTGGAATTTAAAAAAAGATTTAGCTTGCAATATGGTAAATTTTTTTATAATGTAAATATTAAGAATTTAAAAAACGGCTATTATATTTTTTGCATAAAAAGTGCAGGTTATTACGGTATAAAATCCGCTTATTCCAATTATATAATAACAACTATAAAACATCGGAGGGCGTAAAATATGGCCTTGCCTATTAAAAAAGAAAAACTGAACCGGGCGTTTTTTTTATTAAGCATAATTATAATAATAATACTTGCCGTTCTTCTGTTTCAGAAAAGATTAGGCCTTTATTTTAAAAAGCCCCCGTTCTCTTTAAAATTAATAAGAATCGTAGGTTCGGCCAAAAGTCTTAAGGGTCCCGCAGGCGTCGCGTTCGGCAGGAGAAATAACATTTATGTAGTCGATTCCGGCAACTCCAGAATAGTAAAATTCAATATTAAAGGCGGTTACATAAGGCAGTGGGGCATAGAGGGAAAAGCTACCGGAGAGTTTATGGTTCCGCTGTTTGCCGCCGCTTATGGAAATCCCGAAAGAATTTATATCGTGGATTCCGGCAACTCCAGAATACAGGTTTTTAAACCGGACGGAAATTTTGTTTCCGAATTCGGAATTTCTAAGAATCCTAAGAGAATTCTGCTTCAGCCTACATTCGTAGGTTTTGCCTACGATAAGATTTATGCGGCTAATTCCGGTTCCGACGACATAATGATATATTTAAAAAACGGTCAATTTTACGAAAGAAAAGGCAGTTCGTCCGTTCAGGGAGGCTCCGCGGCGGCTAACGCCTCTCCCGGAAACCCCGCTAACGGTGGTCCCCCTCATAATTCGGCCGGAAATGCCGGTAAAAGTTCTAATAACGGCGCCGGCGGCAGCGGCAGTGCCGCAGGCAGTCAAACCTCCGCTACCTCGCAGGCGGTTTCGCCGGTTATCTTCAAAAAGCCGGTCAGCATAGCTTTTTCTAAAAAATATATATATATATCGGATTACAAGCTCTCTAAAATATTGGTTTATAACAGGCAGTTCGATTATATAGGGTCTATCGGTACTCCGGGACAGGCGGGTTATCAGCTGTATCATCCGGTGGGCATAGTCTATAAAAGCGGTTATCTTTACGTGGCAAATTACGGCAGAAGCCTTTTAACGGTATTTAAATTAGATAACGGCTACAATGTTATAAAAACTTATAATTTCGGCACTCCGGGGACTGGCAGGGATAATTTTAATCACGAATCCAATATATCTATTTCTTTAAACGGGGAATATCTTGCGGTTGCCGATACTAACAACAACAGAATATTGATATACCGGATATTCGGCGCAAAATAAATTAATTCCCGCTATATATCCTTATATTCTATGAAAACCAAGGTAGCCATTATAGGAGCCGGTCCCGCAGGTTCGTCGGCGGCGATAGCTCTGTCCAAAAAAGGAATACCCAATATTTTAATCGATAAAAGAGAAACCGTCGGAATTCCTGTTCAATGCGCGGAATTTGTCGGATTAAATATTAATTCCTATGTAGATTTAAGCAATATCCCCTCCGCCGTAAACCAAAAAATTAAGTTTATGGATATAGATGCCGGTAAAAATATTTACAGATTCGACGGAAAAGGATACGTGCTGAACAGAGCCGTCTTCGACTGGCATCTGGCGGGCGAAGCCGTTAAAGCCGGTTCAAAGTTGCTGACTTCCGCAAGGGTATATAAAATTAACAGGCAAAAAAACAGCATAGAAGTTTTAAACGCAAAAGAAAAAATACTGTACGAAATTTATTACGATTATTTAATCGCCGCAACCGGTCCTAAAAACGGGTTCGTTAGTCCCAAAAACAGCGCTTATATTTATGCGGTTCAGATAAAAGCAGACCTTTTGAAAAAACTCGATTCCGTAATATGTTATTTCAGGGCATATATTCCTTACGGCTACGGCTGGGTTTTTCCGAAAGGCGAATTTGCAAACGTCGGCATAGGCATAGAAAAACCGGCATCGGATATGCCGCTGTCTTTATCTTTCGATAAATTTCTTAGCGAAATTAGAAACGCGGGCCTTATCGGCTCGGAAATAATAGAAAAAACTTCTGGGCTTGTTCCCGTTTCCGGTTTAAACGAAATAATAGACGGCAATATCGCTTTATGCGGCGATGCGGCGGGCTTGACGCATCCAGTTACCGGCGCCGGTATTTTAAGCGCGGTAATATCGGGAGGAATGGCGGGAGATTATGCCGCGGAAAGCATTGAAGCGTCGCATAATTTATTCGAAGACTATAAGGAAGAGCTGAAGTCTGTTTTTAAAAAGCCTCTCTTTAATGCCGCTAAAAAAAGGTCCGAATTATATCCTTTGATGAAAGACGCCTCGGGCATAGAAGAAAATATAAAACGCCTGTGGCCGTCGTTCGACGAGTATTATAAGTAACGGCGCATGTTCCAAATAACTTGTCTTATCGATGCCGATATTGTAAAATATTTATATGCGGGATAACTATGCAGCTTAAAGACTGGGTAAATACTTCTCTCAAAACCGAAAAAAAAGCGTTGAAAGTCGGAATATTTTCCGACAGGGAAAGTTTTTTCTTTAAGGAAAAAGTGGGGATATACTTAGATACTAAGTGGACAAGCCTATACGATATAGGTCCCTCTAGAATAGACCAGCCGAAAGACATATTTAAAATGGCTTTAAAATTAGGCAGGGCGCTCGAGGAACGCAGGCTGGAATTCGGCATCGCTTTATTAGCCGGAGACTGCGGAGCGATTACCGTTCTGCTTAATAAATTTAAAAACGTAAGGGCGGTTTTTGCGGCGGACGAAGAATATATTAAAAGTTCAAGAACAAGATTCGACGCTAACGTCATAGTCATTAAAAATAAAGGCGTTACGATAGATACGAGAAACAGCGAAAAGGAAGTTTCTCTGTTTCTCGAAACGGCGTTTGACGAAGAAAACAGGCTTATACTCGATTTTATAGCCAAAACCGAAAATATAAATGTATAAATGTATAAATTGCGGCGCAGCTTCTTTAAAATGGGTCGGAAGATGCCCCGAATGCCACAGCTACAATACTATGGAAGAGATTGCGGCGGAAACGGAATCTCTTAAAATCGTAAAATTCGGGAAGAAACTCCCGTCAGCCCCGCCTGTAACGACGCTTGACGCTCAAAATTACGGTCCTCTCGATAGAATAGCAACGGGAATAAAAGAATTCGACGTATCGGTCGGTTCCGGACTGGTTGCCGGACAGAGCATCCTAATCGGCGGAGAACCGGGAATAGGAAAATCGACTCTTATGCTGCAGGTTGCCGAAAAGCTCGCGTCCGCCGGCGTAAAAACCCTTTATATATCTGCCGAAGAATCTTTAAATCAGATTATTTTAAGGGCAAAAAGGCTGAAAATAGAGTCTAAGGCGTTGTTTTTTCAGGCTCTGAACGATATAAACGAGATTTTATACTCCATAGAGAACGGCGGATACGGTTTTATAATAATAGACTCCATTCAAAGAATAACCGTTCCGCAAGCGGACTCGGCATACGGGAGCATTAACGGACTAAGGGAAACTACCCACGAGATAGCTTCTTTATGTCTCAAGAAAAACTGCGGGGTTTTCCTTGTATGCCACGTCAACAAAGAGGGAGGTCTTGCCGGACCGAAAACGCTGGAGCATATAGTAGATACGGTTTTATATTTCGATTCCGGCAAAAGGGACTCGTACAGGATTTTAAGATGCTATAAAAACAGGTTCGGCTCTACCGACGAAGCCGGAATTTATGAAATGTCTGAAAACGGGTTAACAGGCGTAAAAAATCCTTCTGCGTATTTTACGTCTGAAAGGCAGGAAGGTTCGCCGGGCTCGGTCGTTACCCCGTGCCTCGAAGGTACAAGGGCGATGCTCGTGGAGGTTCAGGCTCTCGTAGTTCCTTCTTATATGCCGGTTCCAAAAAGGGTATGCCTCGGTATAGACGGCGGAAGGGTTTCTATTATATCGGCTGTCTTAGAAAAAAAAGAAGGCATAAAACTTTCGTCTAAGGAGATTTACGTTAAAATATTCGGGGGCATAAGCATACAGGAACCCGCGGTAGATTTGCCGCTTGCGCTTTCGCTGGCGTCCAGCTATATGGAAAAACCCCTGCCTTCAAATTTTACGGCATTCGGAGAAGTCGGACTGACGGGAGAAATAAGGGGCGTCCCTAATCCAGCCG
>JAJYZM010000154.1 GCA_021799935.1 bacterium
GAAATTTCATAAAAAGCCGGGTCGAATAGCCTGTTATGCTCAAGGTCTATGTTGTCGTGAACCTCGGACTCGTCCCTTTTTGCGGATTTTGCGGGTATTCCGACTACGGTTGAATGGGCGGGAACGGGATTAACCACTACGGAATTTGCGCCTATTTTAGAATCGTGTTCTATGGTCAAAGGCCCCAGTATTTTTGCTCCGGTTCCAATTATAACCCTGTCGCCTATAGTAGGATGCCTTTTTTCTTTTTTCCAGCTTGTTCCCCCAAGGGTAACGCCGTGATAAATAGTAACGTCGTCGCCTATTTCGGCGGTTTCGCCTATCACGACCCCCATGCCGTGGTCTATAAAAAACCTTCTTCCTATTTTTGCTCCGGGATGAATTTCAATACCGGTCAAAAACCTGCCGGCCTGAGAAACGAGCCTCGCAAAGAGCTTACACTTATGTTTCCATAAAAAACGGGAAATCTTATGTATATAAACGGCATGCAGACCCGGGTAGCATGTAATAACTTCCAGAGCGTTTCTTGCCGCAGGGTCCCTTTCGTAAACCGAATTAATATCTTCCCTGAGAGTTTTAAACATTAGATTATTATATCAAAATCGGCGGTGAAATTAAATCTTTTATATTATTCGTATCTCAGCGCTTCGACGGGGTTCATACGCGAGGCTTTATATGCGGGATAAAAACCGAAAAATATTCCTACGCACAAAGAAAAAACGAGGGAGATTATTATCGGTTCGGTAGTAACGATAGTTTTAAGCGGAGAAAAAGCCGAAATTGCGCTTGAAATTCCAAAGCCGAGACCTATGCCGAGTATTCCGCCGAAAAGGCTTAATACGGAAGATTCTATCAGAAACTGCTTAAGGATATCGGATTTTTTAGCGCCTATCGCCATTCTTATGCCGATTTCTTTGGTTCTCTCGGTAACGGAAACAAGCATTATGTTCATTATGCCTATGCCCCCTACAAGCAGAGAAACGGCGGCTATGCTTGCTAAAAGAATCGTAAAAGTGTTTGCGCTCGAGTTTGCGGTTGCCGCGAGTTCGGTAAGATTCCTGACGAAAAAGTCGTCTGGTTTATGAAGGGGTATATGATGCCTTTGTCTTAAAAGCGCCGTAATTTCGGATTGAGCTAAAGAAGTATCTTTAGAAGTTTTTGCCGAGACCGCTATTGCATGCACCCACGTAGTTCCCGCAATTTTTTCCAGCATAGTGGTTATCGGAATTACGACCGTATCGTCCTGGTCCTGGCCGAAAGCGTTAAATCCTTTAACGGATAAAAGCCCTATTACCGTAAACGGAACATTATGTATAATTACTATATGTCCAATGGGATTTATAAGTCCAAAAAGTTCGGTTGCGGCGGTATTGCCTATAACAGCGACATTTGCCGCCGAGACGACCTGCTGGTGCGTAAAAAAAGTTCCCTTAGCTACAGGCCAATCTCTGATTTCGGTAAAAGTAGAGTTTGCGCCGACAACGAGCGTCGACCAGTTATTACCGCGCCATACGACCTGCTGGTTCATACCGAGATTTCCGGAATCGGTTTTTACTGCCGGCAGCTTTCTTATCGCATAGGTGTCGTTTAGAGTTAGTGTGGGTAGAACTCCAAACCCGCTTTTAATGCCGCCGAGGGAAGAGGATCCTGGAAGGACTATAAGCATATTTGAGCCTAAAGAGTTTATGGAGTTCTGTATTGCTTTGGATGCGCCCTGTCCTATGCTGATTGTTGCAATAACCGAACCCACGCCTATAATGATTCCCAGTATAGTCAAAAACGACCTTATTTTATTTCTCAACAGAGTCTTATAGGCAGACTCAAGGTCTAAAAGAAATGCAAATTTAACCTTATTTTCTTTATCATTATTCATTTTTTCAGAATATTTATGTTCAAAAATGTTTAACTGTTTATATGTTTATAGTTTCGGAAGATATAATCATTCCGTCTTTAACCGTAACGAGTCTTCTGCCGTAACCGGCTATATGCCTATCGTGCGTTACCAAAATAATAGTGGCTCCTCTCTCGGCATTTATTTTTCCGAAAAAATTCATAACGTCCGCACCCCTCACCGAATCAAGATTGCCGGTCGGCTCGTCCGCCATAATTATAGGAGCATTGTTTACTATGGCTCTTGCGATAGCTACTCTCTGCTGTTCTCCGCCTGATATCTGGTTGGGGAATTTATTTCCTTTTTCGGAAAGGTCGACGAGTTTTAACGCTTCCACTGCCATTTCCTCGGAATCCCTAGAATGAAGTCCTGAATAATAAAGGGGCAGCATAACGTTTTCGATAATTGACAGCCTCTGTATAAGGTTGAAGCCTTGAAATACGAAGCCTATTTTTTTGTTTCTGATTTCGGCAAGTTCGTCCGAAGTTAAACCGGAAACATCCCTGTCTTCAAGAAAATAACTGCCGGAGGTCGGTTTGTCTAAACAGCCCAGTATATTCATCAGAGTAGATTTGCCGGAACCGGATGCCCCCATTATGGAAACAAATTCGCCTTTTTCGATAGTCATGTTTATACCTTTTAATACCTCGTAAGAAATATCGCCGATTTTATAAATCATGCCGATATTTTCAAGCCGTATAAGCGGTATATTTCCGTTTTTCTTTCCGTAGCTATCCATAAAGTTATAATTTAGAAGAACAATCTTCTTCCGGAAGCGGCCGCTCCCGGATAAGCAGATTTTATTCCGGTTATCACTTCTGTTCCCGCTTTAATATCTTTTGAGATAACCTCCGTATATTCGTCGCTGCTTATGCCTAGTTTTACTATAACCGGTTCCGGCAGGCCTTTTTTTAGTATCCAAACTACTCCTTCGCCGGTTTTTAATTTTTTGGATAAATTATCTAAAATTTGTTTATTTTCCCCGGTTGGAATAAATCTTAAAGCCGAATTAGGCACGCCGAGGACGTTTTTCTTTTCCGAAACGTAAATCTTAACGAGCGCAGTCATTCCCGGGAGTACAAGCTCTTTTTTGTTGTCGAAAAATATAGTAACGTTGTAGCTTACAACCCCGGAAACCGTGGTGGGGTTTATTCTTATGTTATGGACACTGCCCCATATTGTTTTGTCGGGGTAAGCATAAACGGTAAACGAAGCCTTATCGCCCTTTTTGATTCCTCCCAGGTCGGCCTCGTTGGTGGTAGTATCTACTTCCATCTTCGTAATATCTTCGCCGATTACGAAAAGATTAGGCGTTTGGAAACTGGAAGCGACGGTTTGCCCAACTACCACCCCGACGTTTATTATTATGCCGTTAACCGGCGAGTATATCTTTGTGTAGGAAAGGTTTGTTTCGTCCTGCGCTAATTGCGCTCTTACGGCGTTTACAGCATCGGTTAGATATTTAAGTTGTGCAATATCCTGAAGATAGACGCTGTAAGCGTTCTGTTCCGTCTGATGGGCTATAAGGTTTTCTTTCCATAATTTTTCATCCCTTATATATGTAAGTTTATCGTAGGCTAAAAGCGCCTTTTGCTTTAAAACGTTTGCTTTTGCCGATGCAAGGTTGGCTTTGTCCTGGTCAACCTTTTGAATAAAAGGAGCGGGGTCTATTTCTGCAAGAAGCTGGCCTTTTTTTACTATCGAGTTATACCAAACGTAAAGTTTAGAGAATATTCCCGATACTTGCGCGCCGACGTTTATGGTATTAATAGGATTTGCGGTTCCCGAAGTCGTAACGTATTTTTGTATAGTTATAGGTTTTACCGCATATAATTCGTAAGACTGCTTTTTAGTTCTTGTCCTTATTATGAAGTAAGAAGCGGCCGATATTAAAATTAATACTGCAACGGCCGTTACTATTATTTTTTTATTTTTCCGCATTTTTTCCACCTTATTATTGTCATTCCTGCTCAGGCAGGAATTTCCAGTTCTTTATTATTTTATATAATGTTCTACCGTTAAACCGAGGTCGGAATAAAGCTTGGCTTTCAGGTAAAAATAAGTATATTCGCCGTTTATGTAGCTTGTTACGGATGAAATATGCTGAGCATTTGCCGTTACTAGCTGAACCATAGAACCGACTCCCACCTCATAGCTTTTTAGAGCCAGCGTGTAGGCAAGTTTTGAAGCCTTTTCGGAAGATTTAAGAGCCTGAACCGTTAAATACTGATTATTGACGGCGTAATAATCGCTTGATATGCTATAGATAAGATTATTTTCCGTCAGTTTTTCATTCCAGATGCTGCCGTTTAATACGG
>JAJYZM010000155.1 GCA_021799935.1 bacterium
TTTTTGCTACCGGCTGGAAGCCTTATAATGTAGAAAAATTAGAAAACTTAGGTTTTGGAAAATTTAAAAACGTTATCACTAATGTAATGATGGAAAGGCTTGCCGCAGATAACGGTCCTACAGGCGGGAAAATTTTGAGGCCGTCCGATAATAAGGAAGTAACTAACGTTGCATTTATACAGTGTGCAGGATCCAGAAACGAAAACCATCTTCCGTACTGTTCGGCGATATGCTGTATGGCATCGTTAAAACAGGCTCTTTATTTGAGGGATAAAACCCCGGGTTCTTCCCCTACTATTTTCTATATAGATTTAAGAACCCCTGGAAGATACGAGAATTTCCTAAATAAAGCGCAAATCGATAAAAATATTAAATTTAACAAAGGTGTCGTGGGAAAAATATCTGAAGACCATGCTACCGGCGACTTGCTGTTAGACGTTGAAGACATGCTTTCCGGCAAAAAGAACAAATTCAGGGCTGAAATGGTAGTTCTGGCGGCCGGTATGTATCCGAATATTAAGGATGATTTAAAAGAAATTAAAATTGACGGCGATATAAAAATAGATATAGACGAAAACGGATTTATATTTAACGAGAACTATGAAGAAGGCATCTTTTCAGCCGGGGTAGCAAAGTTTCCTTTAGATGTTTATATGTCCGGTCAATCGGCTACATCCGCGGCGCTTTCGGTGATTCAGCATAACGCAAAAATATAAAAAAGTTCAACATACAGAAAAAAGATATATTTGATGAGGAGTTAAAATGGATAATAATTTAGGGATTTATATATGTTCCGGTTGCGATATAGGGAAAAGCCTTAATATTGAAAGATTAGTCAATACGGCAAAAGATTCCAATAAACCTTTAGTATGCATAAGCCATGAATTTCTTTGCGGGACGGAAGGCGTAAATCTCATAAAAAACGATATTGCCGAAAAAAAGATAAATAAATTAGCTATAGCCGCATGTTCAATGCGTGCGAAACAGGATGTTTTCAATTTTGACCCTCTTACTATACACACGGAAAGAGTTAATCTTAGGGAGCATGTAATTTGGATAAGCCCTCCGAACGACAACAATACCCAGCTTCTTGCGGAAGATTATATAAATATGGGCGCTTCTAAGGCTAAAAAAGCTGCGTTTCCAGAACCGCTTATCCAGGATTTAAACAAAACCGTTCTTGTAGTTGGAGGCGGAATAACAGGGCTCAATGCTGCGATAAATTCGGCGAAAGCAGGTTACGAAGTCGTTCTGGTCGAAAAAAAATCTAATCTTGGCGGCTTCCCGTATTCAAAATATAAAAAATGGGAAACAAAACCGCCTTTCGAAAAGAATATCTGGATAAAAGAAGGATTAGACGAACTTATAAGCCAGGTGGAAAGTTCTAAAAAAATTAAAATTTATAAAAATTCAAAAATAAAGTCCGTATCTGGAGCTCCAGGAAAGTTTAACGTCGAGATAGAGCCTACCGACAAAGATAATGCGGCTGAAGTTGTAAATGAAACTGTCGGTTCCATTGTAGCGGCTACCGGATGGAAGCCCTACGAAGCAAAAAAACTGGATTATTTAGGATACGGCTTGACGCCGGACATATTAACGAACGTCGAACTTGAAGAATTATATTCGGAACTTTCAGAGAACGGTAAATCCGAAAGTTTTACGGTCAAAAGAAAATCTAATGGTTCGGCGGTAAAATCTATCGCATTTATTCAGTGCGCCGGTTCAAGAGACGAAAATCATCTGCCGTACTGCTCGACGGTTTGCTGTATGTCTTCTCTTAAAGAAGCGGCATTGATAAGAAAAAATAATCCGGACGCAAATGTTTATATAATATATAAAGACATAAGGACGCCCGGCGAATATGAAAATTTTTACAGAAAAATGCAGGATGATGAAAGAATTTACATGGTTAAAGGAGCAGTTTCCGATATTTCTTACGATAAAGGCAACAATGAAATAGGCGTAAAAGTAATGGATACCCTCTTCGGAGGTGATATAGATTTAAACGTAGAAATGCTTGTGCTTGCTTCCGGAATGGTTCCAAATTCAGGAGAAATCGAATATGGCCAGAATGTAAATTTGACGGTCGGAAATGCGCCGTCGGCAAGCGGAGCATCCTGCCCTCCTTCGGTACCGGTTTCCACCGCGCAGGTTGCTAAAAGCGGATTATTAAATCTTACTTACAGACAGGGTAAAGAAATGCCCGACCTTGCATACGGATTCCCGGATTCTAATTTTATATGCTTTCCTTACGAATCGAGAAGAACGGGAATATATCCGGCGGGCTCCGTAAGAATGCCCATGGATACCGTTTTTTCGGTGGACGATGCAAAAGGAGCAGTTTTAAAAGCTATACAGTGCGTAGAGCAGACTTCTAAGGGTAAAGCTGTGCATCCGCGCTCGAACGATATGACCTATCCTTTTTTCGACCTTCCAAGGTGTACGCAGTGTAAAAGATGTACCGAGGAGTGTCCTTTCGGCGCCATAGACGAAGATGAAAAAGGCACGCCTAAATATAACCCGGAGAGGTGCAGGAGATGTGGAGTCTGTATGGGCGCATGTCCTGTTAGGATTATATCTTTTAAAAACTATTCTCCGGATATCGTCGCTTCGATGATAAAAAGCCTTTATATTCCCGAAGACCCTACAGACGAGAATTACAGGATTCTTGTTTTTGCATGCGAAAATGACGCTTATCCCGCGCTTGATATATTGGGCATGAATAAAATAAATTTATCTTCGAATATTAGGGTTGTACCGGTAAGATGCTTGGGCTCAATCAATAATGTCTGGTACGCCGATGCTCTTTCCAAAGGTATAGACGGCATACTCCTTTTAGGATGTAAATTCGGCGACGACTATCAGTGCCATTTTATAAAAGGTTCGGAGCTTGCATCATACAGAATGGGAAATCTTAAGGAAACATTGACGAGACTTGTCCTGGAGGAAGAAAGAGTAAGGCAGATTCAGCTTGAATTTACCGACTATATGAAACTGCCGGAAATAGTGGAAGATTTCGTCAATAAAATTAAATCGCTTGGACCAAATCCATATAAAGGTTTTTAAGAAGGGGGGTTATTTTGAAAAATATCATAGTAAAGACCGACAACGAGTTGGTCAAATATATAAAAGAAGTAGGCGAAAGCAATTTTAAAAAATGTTTCCAGTGCGGGACATGCTCTGCGGTTTGTCCTTTATCGACCGAAGACAGGCCGTTTCCAAGAAAGGAAATGATAATGGCGGGATGGGGAATGAAAGAGCAGTTAGTAAGCGATTTAGACCCATGGTTATGTTATTATTGCGGCGAATGTTCCAAAAACTGTCCCAGAAAAGCGGAACCGGGAGAACTGATGATGTCGCTCCGCCGCTTTTTAATAAGCGCATACGACTGGACGGGAATATCCAAACTTTTATATAAGTCTAAATATGCCGAGTATATAGCTATATTAATAGTCGCCGTCGGTGTATTAATAGAATGGGCGGTTCTTTTCGGACTGCATCCTGCGGCAGGCGCTACACTGGCACAGGCCGTATCTCCCGATAAAATAGATTATTTTTTCGACTGGCCTATAACCGTATTTTTAGGGGTAATGCTGACATCTTTTATTTATAATATGTTCAGGAAAACCGTTTTAAGCGACACCGGCGTTAAAATTCCGTTAAAACTTTATTTTACTGAAGCATGGTCGCTGATGTTTAATTTTTTTACTCAATACAGATATGCGAAGTGCGATGATTCCGAAGGAACATCCACTAAAAAGATTACGGAAGGAAAATATAATTTCTGGCTGACGCATCTTTTTCTCATGATAAGTTACGTCATATTATTTGTGGGCATAGTTTTCTTTTTGGACTGGTTTCAGAATGAAAACAGCCTTCCGTACCTTCATATAATTTTATTCGATTATTTTGCCAGTATAGGTTTAATATTTGGTACGGTTTATTTTATGATTAAGAGGCTGACCAAGAAAATAGAAAGGAGCAAATTCTCTCATCATACCGACTGGATGTTCGTAATATTGCTTTTTTTAACAGCCGTAACCGGAGTTTTATTGAGAGCTTCTATAGTTTATAATTATTCCTTATCCACTATTTTTTATATATATCTGGTGCATTTGATGATTTTATTCCCGATGCTGGTAATAGAAGTTCCTTTTTCCAAATGGTCGCATTTGGCATACAGGCCGGTTGCTATTTATTTTGCAA
>JAJYZM010000156.1 GCA_021799935.1 bacterium
ACCCGTCCGTAGCGTTTTTGCCGGTAACCGTCCTTCCTTCGAAAACGTTAGGAAATTTTTCCATTTTTTCGTCTATTTCGGCCTTAAACTTTTCTTTATCGACCGGAACGTTAATTCTTTTCGTGAATATCGGGCCGAATTTTTCAAGAAGGCCTTCTACCAAAACTTTCAGGGGTTTTTTGTAATAAGCGAGCATTTCTAAAACCAAAAGACAGGTATAAATTCCGTCTTTGTCCGGAGCGTGTCCGGCTACGGTCAAACCCGACGACTCTTCTCCGGCGATTACGGCCTTGCCTTCGGATATAAGTTTGCCGAGATATTTAAAGCCTACCGGAGTTTCTATAACCTTAAAACCGTAATGTTTTGCCACCCTGTCCACTAAAGCAGTCGTAGCGACGCTTCTTGCCGCATCGCCTTTTATCCCCTTGCCTTCGATATAATAATTGTAAAGAAGCGGAAAAATAATATTCGGTTCGACGAATTCGCCGTCTTCGTCAAGCACGCCGTATCTGTCGGCATCTCCGTCCGCCGCAAGCCCTATGGCGGTTTTCTTAGATTTGCCTTCGTCTTTGCCTTCATTATATTCCTTAACCATCTTTCCCATCTCTTTTAAATTCTTCGCGGACGGGTCGGGAGCAAATCCTGGAGCAAAAAAAGCATCCCTTTTCTCGTATATTTCTTTAAATTCATACCCCGCTTCTCCGACAATATTTCCTATTATGCCCTTGGATGTTCCGTGCATGGAAGTAATAAACGGATATAAATTCCCGCCGTTTTCTTCGATAAGTTTTAAATCTAATTTTGATTTTACGAGTTCCGTATAATAACCTATAAAATCTTCTTCCGTCAGCAACCCGCTTTTCTTTGCCGAGCCGAAATCCATATAATTATAATGCGGCGATTTAAGAAGTTCGTTGGATTTTTTCGTAAGGATTTCCGTGTCTTCCGGCAGAGCCGGTCCTCCCCAGTCGGGCGAGAACTTTATGCCGTTATAGTTGTAAGGATTATGGCTTGCGGTAATGTTGACGGCGCCGAGAGCTTTTTCCTTTAATATTTTAATTGCAATAACCGGCGTAGGAGTAAAGGTATCGGCAAAAATTACGTTAAAACCGTTGGCGCAAAAAATGCAGGCGCTTATTTTCGCAAATTCTTCGGACAAAAAACGCGTATCGTAGCCTATTATTATTTTTTTAGACGGAAAAGAGCCTTTATATTTTTCCGTTAAAAAATCGCAGACAGCCTGCGAAACAAGCTTAACCGATTCATATGTGAAGTCGTCGGCAATTCTGCCTCTGTAGCCGGACGTTCCGAACTCGATTTCAAAAGAGTTATTCATATTATTCTCTATTTTTATGTTCTCTTAATTGTTAAGACAGGGCGCTTAAATCTCTTTCGTTCTTCCAGTTTTCTATATCGTTATTAAACTGATTTAATAACGCGAGCGCTTCTTCTTTATCCCTGCTCTCGGAAAATATCTCGAAATGAGCTCCTTCCGAGGTAGGATATGCAAGAACCCATCCGCCGTGTTTGATTAATTTTATTCCGTCGATTAATAAAACATCGTCGCCGCTGTATTTTTCGAAAAATTTTCTCATTATAAAACCTTTCAATTCGGTAGGGCATGGAACTTTTTTGTATTC
Organism: bacterium; assembly: GCA_021799935.1. Next base: position 1,641 of record JAJYZM010000156.1, read on the forward strand.
AAAATAGGAAGGCTCTATATATCTAAGTTCGTTTTTAATCGAAGTATTGAGTTTAGCCAGCATCTCAAGCAGTTTTATAGCGGAATACATTCCGTCGAATGCAGGCATAAATTTCGTATAAATATATCCTCCCTCGTTATCTCCCGCAAAGCAAACATTGGAGTTGGCCGATTTTTCCATAAGACAGCTCGAAGAATTTTTGGCAAAAAATACTTCGAAGTTATAATCTTTAGCCGATTTTGTTATATTAAAAGAAGACCCGGACGGAACGGCAATAGACCTGTCGGTTTTTTCCGTTTTCATAACTAAAAGCGCCATTAAAGTTAAAGCCGTATTGCCGTCGATATTATCTCCGTTTTCGTCGCATATATAAATCTTTTCTCCGCCGTTATCGATAAAAATTCCAAGGTCGGCGTTAATAGACCTGACTATGCTCGACATTTCTTTAAGCGATTTTTTAAATTCTCTTTCCGTTTTCGTTATCTTAGTCTGGTCTAAATTTGCGTTGAGATGAACCGAGTCTATACCGAGTTTTCCTATTATAGCAGGGAAAATCTTGCTTGAACTTCCGTAAGAATAATCTATTACTATTTTAAATTTTCTCTTTATAATTTTATCGGCGTCTATCGTATTAAGAAAACCGTCGGTATAATATTCCGTTCCGTGCGTAGGATAAAATATCTCTCCCGTATCTTCCGAACCGACTCTCGCATAATCTTCCCTGAAAAACAGCCTTTCTATTTTTTGTTCTCCGAGGGTAGATAAATCTAAACCGTTTGAATCGAAAAATTTTATGTTTAAAAGTTTTTTATCGAACGGATGTTTTCTGACGTGTATGCCGCCGGAACTTTTGAACTGTTTTGCCTGATAGCGGACTATAGAAATAGGGGTATCGCTGAAATCGTTGACGTTGGCGCCTACCGAAAGAACGCCGGACATAACGGCCCTTGAAAAAAGACGGGAGGTCTTATGGCTGTCGCGGGATACGGAAACCGTCCTGTTTTTACCTATCGTCGCCCCGAATGCCGCTCCCAGTTTAGACGCAAACTCAGGAGTAACTTCTAAATTTGCCAGGGCGGTTATCCCGTATTGTCCGAATATTTTTGCGCTCCATTTATCCGACCATATAAGGCTTTCCGATAATATGGCGCCGTCTTCCACGTTTTTATAAGGCCATATCTTGACGTTAGGATTTATAACCGCGCCGTTGCCTATATGGCATACGTCGGATATTACGGCTCCGGAGCCTATAAAAACATTATTCCCCACAGCCGATTTATATCCTAATACGGCTTCCTGAATATCGCAGTTCGAGCCTATTTTCGAACCCTTGCCTATAACCGAACCGCTTATCTGGGTGGCTTCTCCTATAGTGCAGTTATCTCCTATAACGCAATTTTTTATCTTACAATTCTGAAGAATATGGACGTCTTTTCCGAATATGGAATTTTCAGCGTCGCAGCTTATGTCTATAATGCTTTTTCCGCCTATTTTTATATTTTTATCGGGAATGGATTCTCCCTCGATATTCAAATCTATCTTTCCGGTTATAATGTCTAACTGGCTCTGCCTGTATTCCGAAAGAGTGCCTACGTCCTTCCAGTAGCCCGACGATATATGCCCGAAAAGATTTTTATTTTCTTTCAAAAGTATAGGGAAAAGGTCTTTAGAAAAATCGAACTCGCTTTTTTCGGGAATTATTTTTAACGCAGACTTATTTAAAATATAAATTCCCGTATTTATAGTATCGCTGAATACTTCGGACCATGTGGGCTTTTCGAGAAATTTGGTAATCCTTCCTTCGCTGTCGGCAATTACTATCCCGAAAGAAAGCGGATTTTCGACTCTCGTAAGAACTATAGTGGCATCGCTTTTCCTGCTTATATGAAAATCTATAGGCCTGCTTAGATTAATATCGGTAATGATATCAGCGCTGATTACGACGAAGTCGTCATCTTTTATTATATTTTCGACATTTTTTACAGCCCCCGCCGTCCCGTAATCTTCTTCGGCAAGAACGTATTCTATTTTTACGCCGAAATCGGTTCCGTCTTTAAAATAATTTTTTATAAGTTCGGGCTGGACGTACAGCAGGACTATTAAATCGTTAATTCCGTACTTTTTAAGGAGATTAATAACATGCTCCATCATCGGTTTGTTCGCGATATGTATCATCGGCTTCGGAGCGTTATTGGTCAAAGGCTTAAGCCTTGTTCCGAAACCTCCCGCCATTATAACCGCCTGCATATCTTAATACCCCTTTTTCTTATTGCCTGTTACCGATAAGCATAATTGTTGTTGCGCTTAGCAAATTATTCTATTAAAATTATATCTTAATAAACTATAAAATCAAAATATAAAATTTATGCTTTCCTATATTCTCCGTTTAGATACAGCCCTTTTTCTGCTGATAAACGACAACTTTCATTTTTCCCTATTGAACGACAATATGAGAGCGGTTACGTATCTCGGCAACGGCTGGGTTGTTTACTGGCTTGTCCTCGTTTATGTTTATTTTTATAACCGTCCGAAATTTAAAGAATCGTT
>JAJYZM010000157.1 GCA_021799935.1 bacterium
GTAGTAGGACAGAAAGAGTATGAAAGCGGAGTTATTTCCGTCAGAAACAGATATAGGGAAAGGAAGAATTTTAATTTTACGCCGCCGGAATTTATAAAAGAAATAAAAGCCGGTACGGAGGGTATGCCGTTCAGGAAACTTATTTTGCCAGATATGCTTTCAAAAAGACCCATATTCGTCGGATAAAACAAGAAGAATATAATAATAAAAATATTAAAACAGGAGATAATCCGGGTTATGGATAATGCATCAAACGAAGCTACGATAAAAGACGAGACATCAGTCAGAAAAAGCGTTAATTTAAAATTGGACGAATCGAAGACGCAGGAGCTTTTGCAAAAGAAGCTCGAGGCTGCAGCAAAAAAATCTAACATAAAAGGTTTCAGGCCGGGCAAGGCGCCTGTTTCTATCATTAAAAAATATTATGAGCAGGAACTGTTCGAAGAAGCCGCCGCCGAGATTTTAAATGAAGACTTCAGAAAAATTGTCTCGGAAAAAGGAATATATGTAGTAGGAACCCCGACTTTAGAGAAAAAAACTGAAAATGAATATTCTATATCGTTTGACGTTATGCCGGAAGTTAAGAATTTAAATTTAAACGTTAAGGTTAAAAAAAATAAAAAACGAGATATTACAGACGAAGTTATTCAGGAAGAAATTAATTTTCTTCTCGAAAGGCTTGCGGATCAGGAAAAATTAGACGATTCAGCCGTTATAAACCAGGACGATAAATATTTCGTTAAAATAGATTATGTAACAATTGACGAAACCGGCAAAGAGGTTGACAGCGCGAAAGATTACTCTATAAGCCTTAATTCAAGTATTATAGACAAAACGTTCGAGGCTTCTTTTATAGGAAAAAAGAAAGGGGATAGTTTTGAATTCGACGATAAGGAAAGAAAAGTCGTCGTTAAAGGTTTTATTAAAGAAATAGATAAAAAAATCCTGCCGGAATTAAATGCCGAAACTATTAAAAACTTCGGTGATTTCAAAGACGCTTCCGAATTCAGGCAATATGTCGAGAAAAGCCTTAACGAATATGAGGAAAAGAGATACAAAGATTCTTTGAGAGCTTCTATATCGGAAGAGCTTGTAAACCTGAATCCGGTTGAGCTTCCAGAGAGCATTGTAGAAGAAGATGCTAAATCGAGACTCGAAGAAATGAAAAAACAGGGTAAATATAAAGATATTAATGAAAAACATGCAGGCGAGTTTATGGGTATCTTAAGAATTATGGCTAAGCGGGATATCGCGCTGTATCTTTTGCTGTCGGAAATAGAAAAATCCGAAAATATAACGGTAACCGAGTCGGATTTGGAAGAATTTTACAAACATACGGCCGCACTGTCCAATATGAAGGAAGATGAAGTTAAAGGCTTTTATTCCGCTAAAGAAGCACAGGAAAATTTAAAGCATGCCTTGCTTGAAGACAAGACGTTTGATTTTCTTATACAAAATAAGGTATCATATATTGAAGAATAATAGAATAACGGGATAATTAATATTTACTTATATGGAGAATAATAAGATGTCGCTTGTACCTATAGTAGTCGAACAGACGCACAGGGGGGAAAGGTCCTACGATATATACTCCCGCCTTCTAAAAGACAGAATTATCTTTATAGGAGAAGCTATCGACGATACTTTTGCCAATCTAATTATAGCACAGCTTTTGTTTCTCGAATCGGAAGACCCAGAAAAAGACATAAATATATATATAAATTCGCCGGGAGGCGTTATAACCGCCGGACTTGCCATTTACGATACTATCCAGTATATAAAGCCTGATGTTTCGACGCTCTGTATGGGCCAGGCGGCAAGTATGGGAGCGGTTCTTCTGGCGGCAGGGGCTAAAGGAAAGAGATTTGCCCTTCCGCATGCCAGAATTATGATACATCAGCCTTTAGGCGGTTTTCAGGGGCAGGCTACCGACATCGATATTCAGGCAAGGGAAATTTTAAGGATGAGAGAAGAACTGAATCAGATTTTAGCTTCCCATACCAGTCAGTCGATAGATAAAATCAGGGAAGATACCGAAAGAGATTTTTTTATGAGCGGAGCTCAATCGGTAGAGTATGGAATAATCGATAAAGTGGTAGAGAAAAAAGAAATTAAAAATGCAAAATAATTATACAGAGGCAGTTAAAAATGGCAAAAAAAAACAATAACAATAATAACGACGATAACTACGGAAGGGAACTATACTGTTCTTTTTGCGGAAAATCTCAGGACGAGGTCAGAAAACTAATTGCCGGGCCATCGGTTTATATATGCGATGAATGTATAAGCCTTTGCAACGATATTATATCGGATGAGGTACAGCCGGTTCCCTCAGAAGTAAAAGTTGAAAATTACCTTTATAAGCCGATAGAAATTAAGGCTTTTTTAGACCAATACGTAGTAGGGCAGGAAAGGGCTAAAAAGATTCTTTCCGTCGCAGTTTATAATCATTATAAAAGAATAGAGCATAATCTTTCATTTAAAAACGCAGAAAAACTTCATAATAATAAATCGGGCAAATCAAATACTGGTTATAATTTGCACGACAAAAACAATACCGACGTGGAAATGCAAAAGAGCAATATTTTAATAATAGGTCCTACCGGAAGCGGGAAAACTCTGCTTGCGCAGACGCTTGCCAGAATGCTCGAACTGCCTTTCGCCATTGCCGACGCTACGACGCTTACCGAAGCGGGTTATGTAGGTGAAGATGTCGAAAGCATTCTGCTTTCGCTTCTGCAAAATGCCGAATACGATGTCGAAAGAGCTCAAAAAGGCATTATATATATAGACGAAATAGATAAGATTGCAAAGAAAACCGATAATGTTTCCATAACAAGGGACGTGTCTGGAGAAGGCGTTCAACAGGCACTTCTGAAAATTATAGAAGGAACCGTCGCAAATGTTCCGCCTAAAGGAGGCAGAAAACATCCGCATCAGGAATTTATAAGATTGGATACAAGCAATATTCTTTTTATATGCGGCGGCGCTTTTAACGGTCTTGATAAAATCATAGAAAAACGGATACATCAACAGCCTATAGGTTTTAATGCCGGAGTTAATTCCAACAAATCAGGCAGTCCATATGAAATAATGAAACAGGTAGAGACTAAAGATTTATTGAAATACGGACTTATTCCGGAATTTATCGGCAGGCTTCCTGTAACAGCAACGCTTGAAGAACTTGATGAGAAAGCCCTCGTAGAGATTTTAACAAAGCCTAAAAATGCGTTGATTAAGCAGTATCAAAAATTATTCGAACTTGAGGACGTAAATTTAAGATTTACCGATTCCGCCGTTAAGGAAATTACAAAAAAAGCCGTAAAACACGGATCCGGAGCAAGGGGCTTAAGAACGATTCTAGAATCAATAATGTTAGATGTAATGTATGAAATACCGACCGATCCGACTATTAAAGAATGCGTTATAAACGACGATGTTATTATTAATAGCGGTCAGCCTATTCTTCTTTATGAAAAGGATGCCGGCGCAAAATCTATTTAAGTATATTAAAAAAATGTTATAAAATATGATTTTTTTTGTTGACATATTCATTAAAAACATATATATATTATATATACTTAAGTAAAGCACCTGCAAATGTAGCAATACAGGGATGCTTAACTAAAATTAAACCGTTAAAACCTTAAAATGTAAGGAGGAAGTTGGTATGACAAAAGCAGAATTGGTTGATGCAATTGCAAAATCGTCCAAGCTTACGAAAGCGGACAGTGAAAAGGCACTTAGCGCGGCAATCAACGCGGTAATTAACGCCTTAAAAAAAGGCGATGCAGTCAGGCTCGTCGGTTTCGGTACATTCGAAGTGACTAAAAGAGCGGCAAGAAAAGGCAGAAATCCGCAGACCGGAAAGGAAATTCAGATTAAAGCTTCTAAGTCACCTAAGTTTAAAGCCGGTAAATCTTTCAAAGAAGCGGTAAATACCGGAAAGTAAACATATTTTTCTGCTGAAAAAGATATACTTTTTCAATGCACGCAGAAAAATATATGTTTCATCTAAACCCTCATTTTATAGTTATACGGTTTCGCTAATTTTTTAGAAATGAGGGTTGTTTTTTGGGCGGATAGCTCAGCCGGTTAGAGCATCGGCTTTACAAGCCGGGGGTCACAGGTTCGAACCCTGTTCCGCCTACCATCGCCTTAATTTAAGCAT
>JAJYZM010000158.1 GCA_021799935.1 bacterium
CGTTATGCATTAAATACCATATAAAAAGTCCGGACACGGCAACGTATATACCCTGCCTTATAATAAAATGATAGCTGTCGCCGTATTGGACTATGGAAATCATCGCGCTTGTCGAATAGACCATAACGAGTCCCGCCGCTATAAGCAGTATAGCCGTTAAAAATAATGTTATATCGTATTTTCTTATAAAAATCTTTCCGTAATGAATCATATTTTATCCGCGAAATTATCTTTTAACTGCAGGTAGCATTTTTTAAATACATCTCCTCTTTCATTGTAATCCCTAAACATATCAAAACTGGAGGAAGCGGGAGAAAGCAGAACCGTCCCTGCGGCGCCCTCCGCCATATTATTTTTTAAAAAATCAAACGACTTCTTAACGGCGTCTTTCATATCGTCTGCCTTTAGCAGTTCTATATGCCCCCGTAAAACATCCTGTAGTATGTCTTTTGTTTCGCCCATCAAAACGCATGCTATTACGCTGCTCTTTATAGGCTGAATCATATATTCGTAATTAAACCCCTTGTCTTTGCCACCAAGTATAAGAACTATATTCCTGTTCTTCCCAGCGCCGAACGATTCAAGAGCGCTTATTACCGCGGACGGATTGGTTGCCTTCGAATCGTCGTAAAATTCTATATTTTCGATATTCCCTATATATTCAACTCTGTGACTCAAAAGTTTATATTCTTCGAACGCCGTTTCTATAATATCGGGAGAAATTCCGTATAACATTAAAGAGCATGCAGCCGCCATCATATCGCCGATAACGAATTTTCTTTTATCTTTTACGTTTTTCAAAGATATAGAAGCGTTAAAACCGCAAAGAGTCTTAAGCCTTAAATTAACAGCATCGTCTTTATAGTAAACGTCGCATTTATTTTCGTCAAATCCATACAAAACGGCGTTTGAACCGGTAACGCCTTTTAAAATAGACGAATTACGGTCATCGTAATTCAGTACTGCTATATCGCTGTATTTAAGATTTTTAAACAATTTATATTTTGTAAGCCTGTATTCGTCGAAATTTTCGTATCTGTCTAAATGGTCGTCCTCTACATTGAGCAGTACGGCGATATTGGGTTTAAAATCGTAAATCCACTCCAGTTGAAAACTCGATATTTCCAGAATAAAATCCTTATAGTTCCTTATTCCGGAAATAAAGGGAACTCCCAGATTGCCTCCTACAAACGTCCTTTCGCTTAAACCGGCTTTATCTACCGCGCTTTTGCAGAGAGTCGCCGTTGTCGTTTTTCCGTTTGTTCCGGTAACGGCAATAATTTTCGGATTATTTTTTAATTCATTATAGGCAAATTCTATCTCGCTATAAACGGGAATATTACGGCTTTTCAGCATTAAAATAATTTTGTGGCTCCTTTCTATTCCGGGGCTGACTATACACCGTTTAATATTCTCAAAATATTTTCCGAATAAAATCTCCTCGTTTGTTTTATTAAAAAACAAAACGTTCTCGCCAGGAATTCCGTTGACTTCGGCAATATCGTCGTATATCAATGTCTGTCCGTTTACGAGATAATCATTTGCGCCCGCTATATAATCGTAAAGCGCCCTGCCCGTTTTCCCGTAACCCAGAATTAAAGTGCTCATTAAAAAATCCTCAGTTTTAGCGTAGAAAGAGCAAATATGGTCAATATCAATGAAATAATCCACAGCCTTATTACTATCTTAGACTCCGGCACGCCTTCTATCTCAAAATGATGATGTATAGGCGCCATTTTAAATATTCTTTTTTTCCGCAGTTTATAAGAACCAACCTGAAATATGACGCTTAACGCCTCGAGTACAAATACGAAACCTATTATAACAAGCAGTATTTCCTGCTGCGAAACTATTGCCACGTATCCGAGAACTGCCCCAAGCGATATAGAACCGGTATCTCCCATAAAAACCGATGCAGGATAAGAATTAAACCATAAGAAGCCTATCGAAGCTCCGAACAGAGAAGCGCATAAAATAACTACTTCGCCGATATTTTTCATATAAGGTATTGACAGATAGTTCGCGAATTTATAATTGGATGCGGCATAGGAAAATATAAGATATCCGGCTATAGAAACGGCAAAAACCCCTATAGCTAATCCATCTAGCCCATCGGTTAAATTAACCGCGTTGGAAGAACCGACTATTATAAAAGCCGCGAAAATTATAAAATACGGCCCTAAATTAAGATAATAATCCTTGACAAACGGAATAACTACCAACCCTAACGATTTATCGTGAAAATATAGAACTGCTGAAACAAAAAGGGCGATTAAACTCTGGATGCCGAATTTATATTTGCCTCTAAGCCCTTTAGACGAATGCCCCCTGACTTTTAAAAAATCGTCGGTAAAGCCTATAAGCCCGAAACTTAAAAGGGTTAATAAGCCCATATAAAGATAAAAATTGTAAAGTCTGGTAAGCAACAATACAGGAATTAAGACGCTGAATAATATCAGCAACCCTCCCATAGTAGGAATATCTTTCTTCTCGCTTATATGGGATTTAGGTCCGTCTTCCCTCACGACCTGTCCTATTTTCATTTTTTTTAATATTTTAATAAATATCTTTCCGAACGCAATAGATAATATTAACGATAAAATTATCGCATAGGACGACCTGAAAGTTATATACCTAAAAAAATCTATATTAAAATTTAACATTGTAATTTTAGCCGCCTCTCTTTTCTTTATTTTTTCGGTATCTCTTCAAAATATTCCTCTAATTTCATCCCTCTGGAACCTTTGACCAATATGACGCTGTTTTTTTTATCTATTTTTTTAAAAGCATCCGTAAATGCGCCTTTATTTTCGATTATTAAAAATTTCCCTTTAAATCCTTTTTCTCCAAGCCCCTTTGTTATATAATCGGAGTAATTCCCCTTATAAAATATAAAATCGGCGGTATCGGCGATACTCCGTCCCATTTCGATATGCTCGGATCCGGCCGAATCGCCCAATTCCAGCATATCCCCTAAAACCAATATTTTTTTTTTGCCGCCGTAATTTGTTTTTATATAATCCAGCGCCGCTTTCAAAGAATCGGGATTTGAATTATAGGAATCGTTTACTAATATATATCCCTCGGCATTATTAAAAATTATCTGCATCCTTCCGGCGGGAAGCATAAACCCTTCCATTGCCCTTAATCCGGTTTCAACGTCTATCCCGCAAGCCTCGGCTATTGAAAGGGCGCATAATAGATCGGAAATCAGATGCGTTCCGTAAAAATTGATATTCGCGGAATATTTTCTTCCTTTGAAAGAAAGCTCTATAAGAGCCTTGCCGGTTTCGTCGTTTATATCGACTCTACTGCACAAAATATCGGGAGTCATGCCTGTTTGTTTTCCGAATCCAAACGAAATAATATTTACGCCGGGGAAATTTTTATGCTTATATTCTGCAGACAGTATTTCGTCGTCGGCGTTCAATATCAAAAACGTATCTTTTTTAAGGCTCAATGCAAGAGCAAGTTCTTTCTTTTCTTCAAAAACTCCTTCTGTATTTTTAAATTCCAGGAGATGCGACTTGCCTATATTGGTAATCGCTCCCACATCGGGAGATATAATTTCGGAAAGTTTTTTTATCTCCCCTTTTTTATTTGTTCCGATTTCTAAAATAAGATATTCGTGATTTTTATTTAATCCGAAAATAGCTTTGGGGACGCCTATAAGATTATTATAATTATAATTGTTTTTAAGAATTTTTTCTTTGCCGTATTTTAAGCAAAACATAGCGTATGCCATTTCCTTCGTAGTCGTTTTTCCGCATGAACCGGTTACGGCTATTTTTTTCTTTAAATCAAACCTGCTTGAATAAAATTTTGCAATATTCCCAAGGGCGGAAGCCGCATCCGAAACCGCTATAACGATTTTATCGGAATATGCCGATATATCGTGTCCGTCAAGGAAATCCCATGAAACCAAAGCGCAGTACCCGCCTTTTTTAAAAACGTCATCTACAAAATCTTCTCCGTTAAATTTTTCCCCTTTTAATGCTATAAACACCGCATTTTTAGAAAATTCTTCCCTTGAATCGGTAAATATCTCGTTAAAAACTAAAGGTCCCGTTCCGTTTCCGGAAATTACGGCTTTTCCGTTAGTACAGTTTAAAATTTCGTCTAAAGTTAAGTTATATTCTATTTTCATAATATTTTAATATTTCTTCTTTA
>JAJYZM010000159.1 GCA_021799935.1 bacterium
TATTATATAATAATAACATATTTTTATTAAAAAGCGGCAATAATAAAAATATTATTCTTTTAGGCATTTATAACTTCTTTCTGTAAGTTTAAATATTTACTTTACTGAGGTTACGTTTTATTATAACCTATTATTCTTTTATTTCAAAATCTTTTAAAAATGTTTAAAACCCCACCGTTACTACTATGTCTTCGAATAGCCCCTTGCCGTAAGAGCCGTAAGGCATATGCCTTAACCTCCAGCCTAAAGCGAACCTTAAGTCCAAGTACCCCGCTATATCGGCGTGAAGCTTAACTCCCGTGCTTGCTATAACGGCGGTAGAAGGCATACCGGTATAGTCCGATACGTAAGAATATCATAAAATGCTAAAATAATGGAGTTGTCGTAAGCTTCAACTCCGCTATGAGCGGCGCATCCGTCGTTGCCGTTTTATCAAATTTACACAAAATAGTTGACAGCATCTATTAATCTCCTTGGTTTCAATTATTTATATTATTACCTTAAATCACCGTTAGAAACTTGAAAGTCACCCTCAAATTATTGTAAAACAGAAAATTTATTTATCCCTTTACATAAGGATAAAAATAGTATAATATGAACTTATATGCAGGGATATAAATTAGAAAATTAAGCGCCTAAAATTAACATATTACTAATCAACGACGCCATAGAATTTTTAGTAGATATACTTTTATGCAAACAAAAGAGCTTTTTAAAAAAATTATTGTAGATTTTCACGAACATAAAATAGAAAACGTTTTCGAAAGAGATATCGATATTTATTTATCGGAAAAAGGAGACGTTAATAATTTAAATAAAATAGTATCGCTAATAGGCGTCGGAAGAAGCGGGAAAACTTTTGCGCTTTATTCATTAATTAACAGATTAAGGGTAAGAATCGATACCAGGAATATTACATATATAAATTTTGAAGACGACAGATTGTTTCCTATTTCTCCTCTAGACGTTAACGGCAAAAAGATTTATATCGTTCCTTTGTGGAAATGGTTAATAGTCGAGTAAATTCGGTTAATTTTAAGATATGGCATAAAAATACTATTCTTTTAGGCGTTTGCGTCTCCTTTGTTACTGCAATTACGCTTCATTATAACCTATTATCCTTTTATTTCATTAAAAACGTCTGCCTCCGTATTCCTACTCCTGCCTGAGTAATCGGAAATAATTTAGCAGTCTATATTTAATACTGCGCAAAAATATTATGAATGTTTCGCCAGGAAACAATATCTATATCTTTATATTTTTTTGCGACTCCTACAAAACCCGAAAGAATATGTCCGCCTATAAGATTTCTCGGTAGTGCAAAAAAAATTTCGTTGTATAAGCTATTTTATTCGTTCTTTTTCTTTTTAGATTTTGCAATTGCCTTTTCCCCTATATAAACACCTACCAGAACAGCTAATGTGCTTATAACTTCTACTAATCCTACAGTACTGCGTCCGGAAAGAATTACGATAATTCCGCCTATTATGGTTATTACACCTATTATAATGGCGCTAAATTGACCGATATAGATATGGCGATGTTTTGATTTTTGTTCTATTTCTGCCATTTTGACAATCCTATCGGGTAGATTTTCCTGTATATTTTTGTAAGCTGCAAGAATTTCTGGGTGAGGAAGCGGACCTCTCCATATACTACTTTTAATTGAAAGTTCCTTTATGAGAGTTGAAAGCTCTTCTTCTTTTATTTCAACGGGATTGCTTTGACTTCCTGTTTTTTCTATATCGGACATTTTTATTATTTATCGTCGTGTTTTTGGGTTGTTGATATTTTATCTTCGATATTTTTATTTTCTTGCCCTATTGCATAATACATATACTGCCCAACAGCTTCCCAATTATTATATAAAGAATATTCTTCGTCTTCATATGCTTCATGGGGCATTATTACTAGCGCCGAGCCTGCGCCCCGTATAAAATTTTTTATCTTATCCATACTTATTAATCTCCTTGGTTTCAATTATTTATATTATTGCCTTAAATAACCGTTAAAAACTTGAAAGTCGCCCTCAAGTTATTGTAAAACAGGTAGCAGACCAAAATAAACAATAACCAAAAAAAAGCGGCTTATAATATATTAGACCATGCTTCTAATGATTATATCGCTAAATTTAAAAATGGGCAACGAAAAAATTGCCAGTCTAAATTGCCCCAAATCCCGATTTAGAAAAATATTTATATATTCCTTAACTCCCGACTGCATTTGCTGAATGTCGCCGCAATTGCAATAATCGCAATTTTTTTATTTAAAAATTTTTTATCCTTTTGCATAGGTGGTGTTGTTTGTCAAGAGATTTGACCCCTCTACGCATTTAAATTTGACCCCATAAATTTAATCTCTTGAACAAAACGCACAAAAATACTTTTCACCTCCTTTTTGCAATTTTACCTTAAGTTGCATGCCGATTTAAAATTAATTAAAACACCGAACGAAAAGTGCATAAAACACCGAACGAAAAATTAACTTTTCACCGATTATAAATTAATTTTTAAGATAAATGAAAATGCATAAATTATTTAAATAATTTATGCATTTATTGATATTTTAATACAAAAACCCGAATAACCATAGAGGTATTTTTCTTTTATAACCGGTTTCTATTCCGTCTGCGGCGATAAAAGAATTTTCTTGTATTTTTATGTCTTTAGTTTGCGAAAAATCTTTATTTTTGCCTCCTACTTCAAAAACATATTTGTCATTTACTATAAAATCGCAAGTTTTATGGACGTTTACTTTATAAAGCGATAAAACCTGATTTGCAAAAAAAATCTCTCTTATTGTTCCGATATCATAATTACTGCAAAGCGCATAAGCGAGATTTGAATTATTTAGATATAGCTTGTCGGGCTTGGTCATTATACCGTAGCCTTTTGCTTTCTGGCGCATAGCTATAATTAAGTTAGATTCGTGTAAGTTTTTTAAATATTTATAGGCTGTATTTCTGTCGATTTCAGAAGAAGAAGCAAGTTTTTCGATATTAACTTTAAAAGGTTGGGATTCGCACAGAAGTTCTAAAAGTTTTTTTATTTTATAAACATGCGCCGGATGTATGAGTCCTAAAATTACCATATCGCCTTCCAGCACTTCGTTTATGAGGCTATACAGTTTAACGAGATAGCCGCCGCTTTTCCCCTCTTTGTAAAACGGATAGTAACCGTGTTCCAAATATTTTTTAAAATAATATAAAGGCTTAATTTTAGAGATAACGTTTACCGATATATCGTAATGATTCTTAATTATATCTTCAAGACCGACAGGCTGAAAGTTAAGTCCCGTTTCGAAGTTTATAAACTCCCTGAACGACAGTCCGCCCATATTATACACTAAAGCTCTTCTCGATAAATCGGTACTGCCTTTCTTAAGATGGAGTTCGCTGCTTCCTGAAAATATTATTTTTAATTCCTTGAAAGAATCGTATATAGCCTTTATGTGAGCATAAAAATCACGATATTTATGAACTTCGTCAAGAACGAGAAGTTTTCCGTTTTTAGCGGCAAATTCTTCGGCAAAAAGAGTAAGATTAATGCCTGCGGCGATAGGATTGTCTAAGGATATATAAAGCGCTTCGTCCGGGCTTGCAAAATTATTTTTTATATACTGAAGCATTAAGGTGGATTTCCCGACCCCCCTTTGCCCTACTATACCGATAAGTCTTTCATTAAAATCGATTTTATTATATAAATACCTTTTAAACGATACCGGCGCATAATTAATTACGCTCGTATGAAATCTGACTATATTTTCTATATTTTCCGTAAAATCCGGCATAGACATAATTATTTATTCATTAATATTTATTAAATATTTAAAGATATTAAGCCTCCTTGGAATGTATTCATATAAAATAACAATACTGATTAGAATAAACTATTTATATATTTTTTTGCTTATTATAATAAGCATTAATAAGTATAATATATATTATTTATATAATCAAGTTTATTTTTAAGTTTATTTTTTCAATAATAATGGAATAACAGGGGGCGGATTTATTCGCCCCCTGTTATTTGTTTTTTGCCGTTCATCGCCACCTGACCGTCATATTTCCCCAGAACGAATTCATAATAACGTCATGCCCGAACTGCCTTCTGTAACTGACCTGCAATGTTACATGCCTGCTTATATCTGTTTTAAGTCC
>JAJYZM010000160.1 GCA_021799935.1 bacterium
CGGGTCTTTTATATTATTGATGACAAAGACGTCCATATTCAGAGGCATATTCGAAATATTAATCGGGCTGACCTTAATGCTTATGGCGCTCAGTTTTGCCCCGTTTATTAAATTAAATTTTCATCCCGAAAAATTAATGGCGGTATTTTCGCCTTTGTATTTAAAAATGATAAATTCCCAGTCAAAAAAGCATATCCTGCTCTCCCGTTTTATTTTCGGGATTATGACGGGTTTTCTGCCGTGCATGCTGTCTCTCACCATAGCGATAACGGCGGCTGGAACGATGTCCGCATTTTACGGGACGCTCGTTATGGTCGTTTTTGCCGTCGGCACGGCAATTCCTTTAAACGCTTTTGCGCTGTTATCGGGAAGGCTTTATAATAAATTTAAAAATTCAAATTCAAGGACATGGCTTGCGTCTTTGGCATCCCTGATAGTTCTTGCCGTCGGCGTGCTGTTTATACTGCGGGCGCTGTCCTTCGGAAATTTTATAAATTTTGGACATTCATATTTAGTCAACAATATACTTATGATTTAGATATATTATTTTAAGGAGGTATTAGTTATGCATCTTACTTTTTGTCATTCCTGCGAAAGCAGGAATCCAGTGTTTTTTAGATTAATCTTAATTTTTTTATTTGTTTTATCCGCACTTCTAACCGCCGCAGACTCTTACGCGCTTAAACCTTTTTACCGCATAGAACATTCGTCTGGATATACGTTTAAAACGATTATTGCTCCAGGTCCCGTTAAATTTAATAAACTGAAATTCACGCTGTTTATTGCAAAAAATGGAAAACCCGTAAAAAATTTCAGGGGGAAAATTTCTCTTTCTATGCCGGGAATGTATATGGGGAAAAATATCGCAACGATTCATTCCGTAAGCGGCGTACCCGGAAAATATACAACATATATATATTTTACTATGGGGGGCTTATGGAAAATAGATTATATTCTTTTTAACGGCGGAGGAAAACTTCTGCGATTTTCCAACGAGCTTAACGTGAATTAACGCAAATTAAAATTTCATATGCGATATTATCTCGTCGAAAGACCTTATTTCTCCGCCGAATCCTTTTTTGAATTTTTCGGCATCGTCCTTTCTTGCAAAAACTAGGATAGGCGGGGAACAGCAGGGGATAACTTCAGTTTTAAGCAATAGGAAAGCGTTTCTTAAGTCTAAAGGGTTGCCGTATATGAAATCGCGCCCCATTATAGAACTAACGGAGTTCAGGTCGGAAATCGTATGAACCGCCGCCATAACGGCGCAATGGGCACAGCAAAAATCCTGTTTTCCGCCGTCTTTATATATAACCGTAACCTTAAGCCGTTCGTCCGTAATCTGTTTAGAGCATATGCCGCATTTGCTCACGGCTGAGGCCGGTATAGCGCTGTTTTCTCCGGCAATACCGCTTTCTAAGCCGGAACGTGCATCGGAATAAGGATAAAGTTTATTGAAGGTCTTGGAAATCTTTTTTTCCTGAATCAATGCGCGGACATACCGGTAAACGCTCATTTTAGAGATATTCAAAATGCCGCTTATTCCGGCTACGTTATCCGATTTACCGCTTTTAACTAATTCAAGCACCCTTTCTTTCTGAGTTAATTTCACGGACTTCTTGCGTTCAGGATTTTGAGGCGATTTATTTTCGTTATTTCTTATTGCCTTCTTCATAAGATAATTATACATAACGAGATTTATTTATACAACTAAATGAAACCGTTTTTACAAATCAAGATAATTTTTTAAGCTGATAATTTTTATTCGTCCGTACTCTTTCAGCGCAAGCATATTTTTGTCGCCAGTGACGACAAATTCTGCGTTGCCGCTTATTGCGCATTCGATAATCCTGTTATCAGGTTCATCCGATAAAACGTTAATCTTTATTTGCGGGTAAACAATATGGGCTATTTCTGAAATATAAACTGCCAAACGGCTTAATTCTTCTTTTTCGCGGCTAAATTTTGAAGCAAGCACCGATAATATTTCGTCTATTATCTCTTTGGAAATAATTAACAAGTCGCTATCGTTAATTATTTTAATAAGGGCTTTTTCGGCCTGGCTATTTGGGAAAATAAAAGCGGATATAAATATGTTTGTATCAAACACCACTCTCATTGCTTGAGATATCTCTTAAGGTCGTCATCGGTCAGAATACCTTTTTCTTTCGCTTTTTTGCTCCAATAGTCCTGAATACCGAAAAATTCTTTTTTAAGCCTTTCCCTTCTGGCAATCCTTAAGGCATCTTGTATAACGGCGCTCAAGCTCTTACCTTCTTCCTTTGCTATCGTTTCTATATCTCCGACAATATCCGGCGGTAATGATATTGTTTTTTTTATGTATGTGCCCATTTTTGTCTATTTACTTAAAAATATCCGATTTATTTTTGCTAACATTTCATATCACATGGTATGAATTAATACTACCATAAAATAAAAAATTTTTCAATCAAAAAAGTAACTATATATAAGGAAATTTATTTATGCAAGATTATGGCGCCGGTACCCTGAATATCCCCGAAGGGCTCGGAACAGGAATTGCGGCAACCTCTTTTCCCGTAAGGACGTTAAAGACGTTTACGGAATTGCCGAAATAATCCGATGCGTAAATCAATTTTCCGTTTCCCGAATAGGCCATAAACATAATTCTTCTTCCGGCTTTTATGTTTTTTATAACCTTCATATTTTTTACATCTATAAGCGTTAAATAATCATGCGCTTTACCGCTGTAATTAACGGCTAAGGTTTTACGGTTCGGAGAAAATATTATAAAAATAGGATATCCGATAAGACTAACCGAACCTGTTTCTTTTTCTGTCTTTAAATTCACTTCGACTATCTTCTTTTCTCCGGCAGCGGGAATATAAGCCGTTCCGTTATATACGGAATAAATGCCGTAATGGGGTATCTGATGAGGAAAACTTTCTTTTTTGCCATAGTTTACGATATGGTATTTAAAGGTTTTCAGATTTAATACCCCGAACTTTTGGCCTATGAGAAAAGCGGCGATATAATCGTTGCCGGAAACTAATGCGTCTATGGGAAAATGCCCTATACGCTTTATTTTTTTTACGACTTTAAAATTATTCGTATTAACTATCCATATCCGGTCTTTATCCATAAGCTCGAATATTAGGTAGTTTTTATAAAACTCTGCGCCGATATTTCTCGAACCCGTCTTTATCGTATGGAGTACTTTAAAGTTTTTATTTAATATTACTACGTCTTGAGGCTTATAACCTGCAACGGCTATAAAGTTTTTCGAAAGGCAGAAATCGACCGTATCGCCGGATACCTTTTTTTGCAGTATGATTTTATCGGTTTCAGGGTCTATTTTGGATAAATATCCGTTCCTGCCCAAGGCGTAACCGTAACGATTTCCGAAATATACTATGACGTGCGTTCCGTTTCCTATAGGGTTTACCCTGCCCGCCAATCCGTTATGCGATATAATGCCGAGAGAGCCGCCCGCCCTTTCCACTACGTAATACTTAGCGGCAAAAACGTTTTTGGAGGAAATAAAAACGGCTGTAAAGGCAATAAAAACTACATAAAACACGCCGGGTCTTCCTGAAAGTAATCCCCATAAACGGCATATGCCCGCGCTCTGGAGCCGCCGTTGCAGATTCTTAAATAATTGCATTTTTCACATCTCCCTTTTAGTTTTCTAGGAGTTTGTCTTAATTCCAAAAATAATTTATCGTTATTTATTATTTCAAAAAAATCCCTTTCTTTAATATTTCCTCCGCTATATTTGAAAAATGGATCCGGTTTGACAAATCCCGAATAATCTATGTTTATTATTCTATTGCCGGATTGATTTCCGCCCCAGTTTAATATTTTGTCATGCATATTTTTATAAAATTCTGGATAAAACCGTTTAAACATTGCGAGAAGAAGAATTGCGTCAGGCTCGTTGTTACCTGTAACTATGCTTATAGGTATGCCGTTTCTGACATAATTGAATGCCATTCCCGAGATATATAGAGATATTCTTTTATGGATAGATTTATTTATTTCGGATATATTGTTGCCTCTTCCGGAATAAACAAGATGCGATATATATATTTTTTTTACCCCTTCTTTTTCGGCTAACTTAAATATAAATCCTAAATCCCTATAATTATACGATGTAAGAGACGT
>JAJYZM010000161.1 GCA_021799935.1 bacterium
TTTGCTGCCTGGAAGGTATAGCTCAAAATTACATAACAAGTTCGAGTCAATCAATAAAAAATCAATAACAATAGTCGTATTCAGGAATTACATTTCATTTAGGATTGGCAGATCAATATCGGATGAAGTAAATATTCTTGAAATAATAAAGGATATAAAGTCAAACACCGAATTCGTAGAATCAGGGGGCGGCCATAAGGAAGCGGCAAGCATGAAGATAGACGAAACCAAAGTTAATATAATCCTAAAGTTAGTACTGAACAAACTAGAAATTAAATGATACCCTGCAGCAAACTACTTTTTTGATATGTAAGGCATTTTTTCTATATCAAGATAAAAGTCATTCAAAATTGAAAAATAATTGAAAAATTATTGTTCAGGCAAAGTCCTTGCAAGCCGGGATAATGACTGTACCTCATTCATATATGAAAATACTTCCATATCCGCCTCCTTTAATATATAATCAGGTATATTATACAAATTATTTGCATATATATTATCCAAAAGAACTGCATCAATACCTGTTGCCTTGCCCTTTTCTTTCCGTGTAAGCTCCTCAGTCACCCTAATATACGAATCAGCGATAATCCTTGCTAATGGAATCCCGGATTTTTCTATTATTCTTTTTGGCACAAATTCGACTATATTGCTGATTGTAAGAAGCAACTCGCCGTTAGTGATTAAATCATGCCTTGAAAAATAAAGCGCCCTATCGCATATCGTGCTTACAAGATTATTAAGCGATTCAGAATCCTCTAATCTATATGTTATCCTTGGTTTCGTTTCTATTGTCTTGCGGAGTTTTTTGCTTGCTTCAAACGGGTTTGTATTTTTAAATTTGAGATTTTCCAAAATCACATTGAATGCGGCCTCCTTTTTTATAAGTGCCTCATTTTCGATGTTATTCATATTTACAAAATTATCCGCTCTTTTCTTTTCCTTTAACCCCATAAACTCATCAAAAATAATATAAGGCATTAAATATTTAAGTTTTTTCTTTTATTGTTTGGCTGCGTATTATCACGAAATAATAAAAGGATTTTCAGGAAAAACTCCCATATAGAGGTGGATTTGAAGAAAATGATAGGATTGGCGAAGGCATGCCTAATCATAACTTTTTTAAATATTTACAGGTAAATGTTTTTATGAAAACTGTACACAAGAATATCCAAAATAAAAAAAACAATTTTCGAAATAAAAACATCAAAAAATATGGAAATTTCCCAGTCCGCAAAGATATAATAGTTGACTTATCAAATGTTTCAATTAAATATGATAAATCTGTTTCTGTTGTTGGGGGAAAAGGCAAAGCAATAATAAAGTTGCAAAAAATTAACGTTCTCGTACCAAATGGAATAATATTGACGACAAAGGCATTTGGGGATTATCTGTTGTTGAATAAACTCGACAATCCCAATTTTTATGCGAAAAAATATAATAAAAAAACATATGCATATCTGCAAAATAAATTAAGAAATGCCCGTCTGCCGGATTATTTTTATGACATGGTTTATTCTTCTTTAAAAAGAAAAGGCATGCACGACAAAAGCCTTGCTGTGCGAAGTTCTGCGACAGTGGAGGATTCTAATAATGTCAGCTTTGCAGGATTGTTCAAGACTTTCATAAATGTGAATTCTATAGCGGACGTTTTGGCTTCAATAAAAGAGGTTTATAATTCCATGTTTGCTGAAAAAGCATTGGCATATCTTCATGATTATCCGCAAAAAAATCAAGACATCGGAATGGCAATTATTCTACAGGAAGTGATATTCGGAGAAGTATCCGGCGTTGCATTTACAAAGGATCCGTTAAATAACAGTGTCTTTTTAATCGAGTCCGTAATAGGGCTAAATGAAATACTTGTTTCAGGCAAAGTTTCGCCAAGCAGATTTGAGATTGATCCACAAACCAAAAAATTGCTTCGTAAGAAGATAGAAAAGCAACCAATTGTTCAAGTGCCAAAAGGAAATAAGGGAATAGGATACGCTCCGAATAAAAAAAGCATTAATAAATTGTTTACAAAAGCACACCTTGCGGATATTGTGGGCATCGGATTAAACATAGAATCATTATTCAAGCAACCGCAGGACATAGAGTGGACAATAAACAAAAATAAAGTGTACATCCTTCAAAGCAGGCCAATAACAACAAAATCAAAACTTTCATTATTCAAAATTAGATTCGAAGACAAATCATTGAAAATAGGATATCCCGTATCCGGCGGGATAGTGAAAGGTAATAGCGCAATAGTGAAAACACTGAATGATAAAATAAAGCCTGGTTCTATCTTGATATTCAAATTTACTGATACTGAATGTATCCCATTGATGCGAAATGCAAAAGGTTTGATAGTGGAAGAAGGCGGTGTATTATCACATGCGGCAATTGTGTCAAGAGAACTTGGCATACCCTGTATAGTGGGTGCAAGGAACGCAAGGAAGATTATAGGTCAAGGCAATAATATAATTCTTGATGCATCTTCTGGCACAGTTTATTTTGCCGGCAGGAATAAGAGACCAAACAACAATACCCATTCCACAAATATAAATTTTCAAGAAGGGGTAGACCTTGCATCATTTTACTGCCCAGACACTGTTAAAAGAGCCGTCTTTAATTCGAAAATATTTTATTATGAAATATTTGAAAGCTCGCTGTTCTATTATACTAATGAAGGCATAACAAAAGCGGAAGTCGAAAAATATATAAGAAAGAAAAAGATAAATATAACAAATGTAACGGAAGGAGGAAAAATGAAATCAAATCTTTTATCGATGTTCATTGAGGGGGCCCCCTTTTATTTTAAGGACAAGAACCTAAAAACATCATATTTAAATGCAATAGCGACTGCGCAAAAGTTTGATGCGGCAAAATTAGATAATTTGATGGATTCGATAAAATTATTCGCAGACAGCGAATTGCATAAAGTAAAAGAGAAAGAGTGCACAAACTACGCAGATTGCGCAATCCAATTCTCCCATTATTGGAAAGCACAATTGGCTTATTTATTGATTAATACATTGCTTTGCGAAGGCTACTGTATAAGGACTATTTATTATAAGGTAAAGCCGATCCTGAAAAAATATAATATTAGTTTTTCCGATCTGTTAAGATCGTTTGGCAACGACGCCACTATTTTACCGTTAAACATAGGTGATTTGAAACAGGCAGAGCTTGATCTTGTAAATGAGGCGGCGGATTATTATATGGTTGCAAAGAGGTGGAAAGAGGAATCCTACCCCATATTTCTTAAATTAGGCGCAACAGGACAGGATTTTGATGTTAAAATAAAAGAGATTTCAGAAAAATGCAATCTTTTCTCTAAAAGGAAGAAAAATTATAGGGAATTATTTGCAGATGCAATAAATTTATCTAATGGGCGCAATACTTATTAGTTAGGCACAATGCCATTTTTAAGATATATATTTTTGTCCGGCTAATAAAATAAGGATTTTTTAGACTCCATCAATAGAAAAATAGGGTATATTCAATATCGCAAACAGATCCCCCAAAACTTTTAGCTGGCGTCAATTTCTGTATATCCGAGTTCGACCGCCTTCTTAATTGAACGTTTATAAGATACAATACCTATCACAATAACAGACAATATCACAAGGAAAAATCCTATTCCAAGGTTATCCAGATTATGTATTTTTATTCCGGTATTCACGCCAAAATTAAGCAGTTCGGGATATATGAGTATGGCTGCCCCGCCGATTAAAAAAGCCAAACCGCCATACTCAAGGACATCGCTGCTGATTGAACGGGATATATATTGTATTCCTTTTACAGTAAGCTTCTTTATTTTGCTTAACCATCTTCCAAACGCCGCACCAAATGCAACCTGCATTGTCATTGTTCCCAAACCAAAAAGAAGCCCTGGCAAAAATCCAAGGTATGCGTTTGGCATAGTTGGCACCAATACGGTATACACGATAAGCGCAAAAGCGCCAAATCCAAACCCTGCTATCAAACCATGCACGAATGCAAGCTTTGAAGGGACTGCCCGCAATTCCTCACCCTCCATAACAGGGTTTTTTTCGTGCTTTAGCTCCATGTTCATTACTTCTTTGCTATTTTTATGTATAAAATAACCCCCCAATTTTTTTTCTATAAAATGCCAATGCAAGTAAAAATCCTTT
>JAJYZM010000162.1 GCA_021799935.1 bacterium
TGGGGAAAAAGATAACCATAGATTCATCCACTCTTGCAAACAAGGGGCTTGAAATAATAGAAGCCTGTTTTTTATTTAATATGGACGAAAAACAGGTCGATGTTTTAATACATCCTCAGGCGGCAGTCCATTCGATGGTAGAATTTAAAGACGGCTCCGTTATCGCCCAGATGGGCGAAGCGGACATGAAGGGGCCTATAGGCTATGCCCTGTCTTATCCGCGCAGGTTTAACGGGCTGATGAAGCCGCTTAATCTTGCGGAGATAGGAAACCTGGAATTTTTCGCGCCCGATAACGAAAAATTTCCGTTTTTAAACCTTGCAAGATATGCTTTGAGGGCGGGAAAAAGCATGCCCGCCGTTTTTTGCGAGGCAAACGAATTTTTTGTAAAATCGTTTCTGGACGGAAAAATATCCTTTAATAAAATTGCCGGGAACGTGGAAAAGGTTATGCAGGGACACAGGCCGTTTAAATTAAGCGGCATAGAAGACGTAATAGAAGCAAAAAGACAAGCCTGGTCGCTTTCTGAAACACTTATTAAATAAAAAGATGTCAGATTTATTTATTTTCGGACAATAACAAGAGTATATGCGTAAAACAATACGAAATAAATAAATCTGACACCTTTTTTAGACACCTTTTTTACGGGTTTTATATATCGATTTGCGTTATAATTGTTATATAATATTTATTTAAATCGATTGAACGGCATGGAGGATTTGCATCGGCTTATGATAATAGAATCTTATCTGGGTAAATATCCGAAAATCGACGAAACGGTATATCTTTGCGAAAATATCGTTATCGTAGGAGACGTAGAAATAGGGAAAGGTTCGAGCATATGGTTCGGTTCCGTGGTGAGGGGAGACGTCAACTACATAAGGATAGGAGCTAATACGAACGTTCAGGACAACAGCGTTCTCCATGTACAGCACGATACCGGGCCGCTTATAATTGGAAACGGCGTTACAATAGGGCACAGCGTCAATCTTCACGGATGCGAAATAGGCGATAACTGTCTTATAGGCATCGGGGCAATAGTTTTGACCGGAGCGCGCGTCGGTAAAAACTGCATTATAGCGGCGGGAGCTTTGGTTAAGGAAAACGAAGTTATTCCCGACGGTTCTCTCGTAGCAGGCATTCCGGGCGTTATAAAAAAGAATTTGAACGCAAAAGAAATAGAATCCATCAGGGAATCGGCTGATAATTACGTAAAATACGTGAAAAAATACAGAGGGGAATAGCCGGAATATATTATATTTTAATAAGAATGAACGGGGCTGAATCTTGAATAAACGCGATAAGACGGGGACGGCGGATAAAACGCCGACGGATGCCGATAAATTAAACCGTCCGCCTTTTAAGGCTTCTATAGATATAGGGACTAATACGGTAAGGTGCTTGATAGCCGGTTCCGGCAATAATTTTTTAAGTCCGGAATACGTCGATATGAAAATTATCAGGCTGGGAGAAAATTTTAAAAAAGAAGGAATTATAACCTCGGCGTCCATCAGGAGGCTGACGGATGCTTTAAAAATATATACCGATAAGATTAAAGAATACGGAATCGAACCGGGCGGCGTAGTTATAACCGGCACCAGCGTCCTTAGGGACGCGCCTAACTCGCGGGACGTAAAAAATATTCTTTTTAACGAATTCGGGCTTAAACTTAATATTATAAGCGGAGAAAAGGAAGCGCTTATAACGCTTAAGGGAATTTCGTCCTGTTTCGATAATTTAAAAGAGTTTTATTCTATAGATATAGGCGGAGGTTCAACCGAATATGCATGCGTCAAAAACGGAGCTCCGCTATGGAAATACAGCCTTAATATGGGCGTCGTCCATCTTACCGAAGAAATTATAAAATCTGACCCCGTTTCCAAGGAAGATTTAGGAAAATTAGAGCGGGAGATAGAAGAAAAATTATCTTCGCTGAAAGCGGAAATTCATAAAAGCGGATATTCGTTTGAGCCTCTGACTCTCCTCGGCACCGCAGGAACCGCAACCACCCTTGCTATGGTGGATTTAAAAATAGGAGGGTACGACAGGCTTAAGGTAAACGGATATTTTTTAAAGAAAGAAAGCGTCGCCGATATTTACAAAAAATTTATTAATGCAAAAATTGCGGACAGGTTGAAAATTAAAGGCGTAGAACCCGGAAGGGAAGACCTCGTTCTTGCGGGAGCGGCAATAATGTTAAAGAGCATGGATTTTTTCGGGGTTCCAGGCTTTAAGGTTTCGGAGTGCGGGCTGTTGGAAGGGCTGATTAGTTAAAGGGGACAGATTTGAAATCTGTCCCCTTTAACGGTTATGTTATAAAAATAATTTTAAGAGAGGGAAATTGAAAATGAAGGAGATTATAACGGAATCATTAAGTTTCGACGATGTTCTTATAGTTCCGGACTATTCGGAGATACTTCCGAAAGACGTCGATTTAAAAACGAAATTCTCCCGCAATATCAGCTTAAACATACCGTTAGTCAGCGCAGCGATGGATACGGTAACGGAAGCCAAAACCGCGATTTCTTTAGCCAGAGAGGGCGGAATAGGCGTAATACACAAAAATTTAACTATCGAAGAGCAAAAGGCGGAAGTTGACAGGGTTAAGAAATCCGAAAGCGGAATGATTACGAATCCTATAAAAGTAAACCCCGACGATAAAATTTCTCATGCGCTGGACCTTATGAAAAAATTTATGATTTCGGGCGTTCCGGTAGTAAAAGGAGACAGGCTGGTCGGGATACTTACCAACAGGGATTTGAGGTTTTCCGTTAATCTTAACGAGAAAGTAGAAAATGTTATGACCAAGGAGAATCTCGTTACAGTTCCGGTGGGAACGACTCTTGAAGACGCGAAAAAAACCCTTCACGAAAAAAAAATAGAAAAACTTCTCGTCGTAGATAATAATTTTAATCTGAAAGGTTTAATTACCATTAAAGACATAGAAAAAATTAAAAAATATCCTAATTCGTGCAAAGATTCTCTGGGCAGGCTAAGGGTCGCTGCGGCGGTCGGGGTTTCCAAGGACACCGAAGACAGGGTCGAAGCCCTTGCAAAAGCGGAAATAGACGCGATAGTGATAGATACGGCCCACGGTTATTCTAAGGGCGTTATAGATATGATAAAATATTTAAAGAAACGCTATAAAATGGATATAATAGCCGGAAATATCGCCACTAAAGATGCCGCGGAGGCATTGGTTAAAGCCGGAGTGGACGCCGTAAAGGTCGGCATAGGGCCTGGTTCCATATGTACTACGAGAGTAGTCGCCGGCGTGGGCGTTCCGCAGTTATCCGCAATTATAGACTGTTCCGTTGCATACGACAAAAGCGGCGTTCCGGTAATAGCGGACGGCGGAATAAAATTTTCCGGCGATATTTCAAAAGCTATAGCGGGAGGCGCAAACTGCGTAATGATAGGCAATCTTTTCGCGGGAACGGAGGAAAGCCCCGGCGAGACTATTATATATCAGGGAAGGAGCTATAAAGTTTACAGGGGCATGGGTTCTCTCGGCGCAATGGTCAGCGGTTCCAAAGACAGATATTTTCAGTCGCATATAAGGGACGAGTCCAAGTTCGTTCCCGAAGGCATAGAGGGAAGGGTTCCGTATAAAGGAACGCTTTCGGATGCCGTAAATC
This sequence comes from bacterium, assembly GCA_021799935.1. The sequence continues at coordinate 3,639 of JAJYZM010000162.1, forward strand.
AGCTTATCGGCGGCTTACGCGCAGGAATGGGCTACTGCGGCGTCAGTTCGATAGAAGAACTGAGGACTAAAACCAGATTTATAAAAATTACGTCGTCGGGACTTAAGGAAAGCCATGTGCACGACGTAATTATAACAAGGGAGGCGCCTAATTACAGGCTTGACTGATTAAATGAAAAAAAGCCGTTCTAAAATACTGATAATAGATTTCGGCTCGCAATATACCCAGCTTATTGCCAGAAAGATAAGGGAAAGCAAGGTTTATTGCGAGATATATCCTTTTAATTCTCCGCTCGATAAAATAAAAGATTTTAACGCCGACGGAATTATACTCTCCGGCGGGCCTTCTTCGGTTTACGATAAAGGCGCTCCCGTCATATCTAAAGAAATATTCAAACTTGAAGTTCCTTTTCTCGGCATATGCTACGGCATGCAGATTATGGCGCATCTTCTCGGAGGAAAAGTGATAC
>JAJYZM010000163.1 GCA_021799935.1 bacterium
CTTAATTCGTTCGATAATAAATTTTTCATAAATGTTTTGAGTTTAATATATCTTCGATTATTCCGGAAGAAAACCCTCTGCTCTGTAAAAAATCGTAGAGTTTCTTTTTAAATATAAGTTCGTTCTCCCTGTACTTTATCAGCGAAACTTTCTTTTTGTCTATTGCTTTAAGCGCCGCGCCGCGTTCCTCGTCTTCGGCGTAGAACTTTTCCATAAGTTCGCTTATAAGGCTTTTATTTATTCCTTTTTTGTATAATTCGTAGCTTAATTTTATCTTACCTATAAGCCTGTTTTTACCGTTCTCTATGAGCCGTCCGGCAAACGCCTCGTCGTTTAAATATCCGTATTCTTTTAATTTTTTAACCGCCCTGCCGGTATCCTCGGTCGAAAATCCTTTTTTTATAAGCTTTTCGACAATCTGTTTTTCGGAATACGTCCTTGCCGAAATAAGCTTCAGAGAATAATCCTCAGACGTTCCGAGGGCTTTAGACTTTCTTTTAGAAATATTTTTCTGCGATACTTTCAAATTAAGCGCTCCGAACTGTAGGGTCAGCCCTTTAACTTTAAGTAGTCCAGTAAGAGCTTGAACCGCCGGAAAGGGAACCGGCGTCTGCCGCTCCCGAACCGGATGCCTGCCCCGAAGACGGCTGCTGCGGCCGGCCGGAAGGTTGAACGCGGCCCGCCTCCGGTTCTGCGTCCGAGCCTATGCCCTGATTTATGCCTTCGCTGGAAGAATTTACCCCGGATATCAAAAGGGCAAGGTCGTTGGGAGAGGTAGATTCGGATAAAGCATCTTCGTAAGTTATTAACCCTGCCTTATAAAAATTATAAAGCGACTGGTCGAAAGTCTGCATTCCGTACTGAATATTTCCGCTTTTTATATAATCTCTTATGCTTGCCGTTTTGTCTTCGTTAGCAATGCATTCTTTTATAGTCTCTGTCCCGAGCATTATTTCTATTGAAGGAAGCCGCCCTTTTTTATCGGCTCTGATTATGAGCCTCTGCGATATTACGGCTGAAATAACGGAGGCAAGCTGTATTCTTATCTGTTTTTGCTGATATGGCGGAAAAACCGCTATAATTCGGTTAATAGTTTCCTGTGCATCAAGGGTATGGAGCGTACTCATAACGAGATGCCCGGTTTCGGCGGCAGTTATTGCCGTTTCTATAGTTTCGAGGTCGCGCATTTCGCCGACGAGGATAACGTCGGGGTCCTGCCTCAGCGCTTCCCTCAGGCCGTGGGAAAAGGAATAAACGTCCATACCGAGTTCCCGCTGGTTTATTACGGCTTTTATATCTTTATGAAGATATTCTATAGGGTCTTCCACGGTTATGATGTTAACCGGCTTGTTGTTGTTGATATAATCTATCATAGAGGCAAGCGTAGTCGATTTTCCGCTTCCGGTAATACCCGTAACGAGTATAAGCCCTCTCTCTTTAAGGGCGATTGACTTGATTATTTTAGGAAGATTAAGCGAGTCGAAAGCCGGAATGTTAAACGGAATATATCTCATTGCAATGCTTAACGAATTTCTCTGGGAATATATATTTACCCTGAATCTACCGACTTCGGACAGGCTGTAGGCAAGATCGACATCCCTGTTATCCTGAAATACTTTAAGCTGATGTTTATCCATCATACTTCCGGCTATTTTTTCGATTACTTCCTTAGACATTATGCCGAAACTTTCCTGCCGGTAAATATCGCCGTCTATTCTAAAAATAGGATAAGTATTTACCTTAAGATGGATATCCGAAGCCCCTTGAGCTACCGCAGTTTTTAAGATAGTTTCTATAAGTGACTGCCGTTCTGCGGACTGATAAGATTGATTGGATTGAACCGATTCTTCGCTCATTTTAACTATATTTATTCAAGTTATATTTCTTTATGCCTTAAGATTAAATTTGTCTAAAATTTTAGAATATATCTCGTCGCGAAGCGCCGGATTGTTTTTCAGGGTTTCTTTGGCGGCTTCCCTGCCCTGCCCTAATCTTTCTTTGCCGTAGCTGAACCATGTTCCCGATTTTTCTATAATGCCGTTTTCGGAACCGAGATCGACTATATCGCCTTCCAAGGATATTCCGCTGTCGTAAATTATGTCGAATTCCGCCTCTTTAAATGGGGGGGCGACTTTATTTTTTACTATTCTCGCTTTAGTGCGCGAACCTACGACCTCGTCTCCTTTTTTGATTGAACCTATTCTTCTTATGTCTATTCGGACGGAAGCATAAAATTTAAGGGCGTTGCCTCCGGTGGTAGTTTCGGGAGAACCGAACATAACGCCTATTTTCATTCTTATCTGATTGATAAATATAACGGATGTGTTCGATTTCGCAATTGCCGAAGTAAGTTTTCTCAACGCCTGCGACATAAGGCGGGCTTGAAGCCCCATATGCGCATCGCCCATATCGCCTTCTATCTCGGCCTTGGGAACAAGAGCGGCAACCGAGTCTATAACTAAAACATCGATAGAACCGGACCTCACGAGAGAATCGGCTATTTCCAAAGCTTCTTCGCCTGTGCCGGGCTGGGAAATTATAAGTTCGTCCACGTTTACACCGATTTTTTTTGCGTATTTTAAATCTAAGGCGTGTTCTGCATCGATAAAGGCGGCGATACCGCCTTTTTTTTGGGCCTGAGCGACGATTTGAAGGGTAAGGGTAGTTTTTCCCGAGGATTCAGGACCGAATATCTCGATAACTCTTCCTTTAGGTATTCCTCCGATACCGAGGGCAATATCTAATGACAGAGAACCAGTAGGAATAGACTGAATATCCTCAGCCGGCGGTTTTCCGCCGAGTTTCATTACAGCTCCGGCTCCGAACTGCTTTTCTATCTGGGCAATAGCAAGGTCTAACGCTTTTATTTTCTGCTCATGCATAGGCTGTTCCTTAACTTTATTTTCTGACAGGGACGGACTCGAGTCTCCCTTATTGCCGCCGGATTTTAACGCCATAATTATTCCTTCCTTTTCTTATTTTATTTTTTTTATTTAAAAGTTATATATCAAAAAAGAAATATTATCAAGTTAAATTATTGTTACGTTTTTATTAAAGACTGCGGCGTCCCGCTTACAAGGCGGTATATCCAGAACAACGCCATTTTTGCCGTATATGCTTTAACGTCTAAGCGGGAACCGGAAAACGAATATTTTCTTACTTCTTTTACTTTGGAACTGGAAAGTGCTATGAAAACCGTCCCTACGGGATAATTATCGTATTCCGTTTTGGGTCCGGCAAATCCGGTTACCGCAATACCTATGTCGGCCTTTGCATTTTCTCTCGCTTTTTCCGCCATTTCTATAGCACATTTATCCGATACCGCGCCCTCTTTTTCTATAACCGCTTTATCTACTCCAAGAAGAGCGGTTTTTGCGTAATCGGAATACACCACGCCGCCGTAAACGAAATAAGCCGAAGCCCCCGGCAAATCCGTAAGCTTATCCGAAATATAACCGCCGGTAAGCGATTCCGCAACTGCAATCTTTATACCGTTTTCTTTTAGAAGATACGAGCATACTATATTAAGTTCGTCATCGTCGAAACCGTAAAGATAGTCTTTAAAAATTTCGCCGACTTTATTGTCCAGCGACTTTACGTTTTCGTTAAGTTTCTGGGTAGAAACGCCGTTGACGGCGGCGGACACGATGAATTCGCCGTATGAAAATTCATAATCAAGGCCACACTCGGCAGTTTTTTTTAATTTTTCGAAAAGAATTTCGAATTCTTTTTCCTTTAAGCCAAAAAGCTTATATTTCCTTAATCTGACAAAATAATTAATGCCGAGCTTACCGAGCATTTTTCCGAGTATATGATTCTTAAACATATTTACGGCATTTTTAGTTTCAAGCGGCATAGCCGCAAAAAATATAGGCTCGGTCAGATAAAAACCGGAAATTCCGGAATTCTGGTTAGGTACAATAAAAGAATGTTCTGGAAAATAACAGGCTTTTTCATCGGAATTGCCGAAAACTTTCTTTTCGGATTCATAAACAAGGGCCATTAAATCTGCGGCATCTTTGCTTCTGACAAGTTCTCTCTTAAAAACCGCGGAAACGGTATCGCGGGTTAAAGAAACACCCTCTTTCATTCCCCCGCA
>JAJYZM010000164.1 GCA_021799935.1 bacterium
GAATGGCGCAATTCGGTAGTGCTTTTTAAGAAACTTCCGGAATTATTTAAAAAGATAAAGGAAATTTCAAAAACGAAGGATTGACGAAAATGGAAAAAAAAGAAGAAAGGAATGACGTTTTAAAGGACGGCGGAATTATCGGCATAGGAGAAATTTTGAATCTTCTTCCGCACAGGTATCCTTTTCTTATGATAGATAAAGTCGTATCCTTAGAAAAAGGCAAATCTATTACAGCAGTTAAAAATACCACTATAAACGAGCCGTTTTTTCAGGGCCATTTTCCGGGTTATCCGGTTATGCCAGGCGTGCTTATCTTAGAGGCGCTGGCGCAGGCAGGCGGAATTCTTGCTTATAAAACAGAGGAAAACGACGATTTGCGGGATAAATTAACTTATTTTATGGGAATAGACAAAGCAAGATTTAGAAAACCTATTTTACCCGGTTATTCCGTATTTCTCAAAGTAGAGCTAATAAAAAGAAAACAGTTCGTATGGGTTTTTTCCGGCAGGGCGGAGGTTGAAAGCAATCTCTGCGCCGAAGCCGAACTTATGGCGACTTTTATACCCAAATAATTAACTATGATAGATAAAACAGCAATAATTTATTCCGGAGCCGAAATAGACGATTCAACCGACGTCGGTCCTTACAGTATTATAAAAGGCGGCGTAAAAATCGGAAAAAACAACCTGATTGCTTCCCATGTAGTTATCGAAGGAAATACGCGGATAGGCGACGGAAATAAAATATTTCAATTCGCCTCTATAGGTTCCGTACCGCAGGACCTTAAATATAAAGGGGAAGATACTAAGCTTATTATAGGCGATAATAATATAATCAGGGAATACGTCACTATGAATCCGGGCACGGTTACGGGAAACGGCATTACCGCCGTAGGCGATTCCAACCTCTTTATGATGCACGTGCATATAGCCCATGACTGCATTATAGGAAACAGAAATATTTTTGCCAACAATGCGACTCTGGCGGGACATATAGAAATTCAGGATTACGTTATACTCGGCGGTCTATGCGCAATACATCAGTTCGTCCGCATAGGCGAATCCGCCCTTATTGCGGGCGGTTCCATGGTAGTTCAGGATATTCCGCCTTATCTCGTCGCATCGGGAGACAGGGCAAAAATTTACGGCATTAACAGAATAGGTCTTGAAAGAAGGGGCTTTGCCAAAGAAGAAATAGAAAAAATAAAAAATGCCTATAAGATTTTATACAGGTCTAAGGTTACCGTTAAAACAGCCGTAGAAAGAATAGAGCAGGAAATAGGAAAAACCGACAAAATCGAAAAGTTCACGTCTTTTATCGCAAACTCTAAAAGAGGCATTACAAGGTAAATAACATAAAGAACTTAAGTTATTGGAATATACGAAATTATGTTATTGGCGAGGCAAATGGAAAATAAAAATATAGGCATAATCGCCGGCTACGGGGAATTTCCTTTAATATATATAAACGAATTAAAAGCGGCGGGTTATTCCGTGAAAGTCTGCGCAATAGAAGAAGAAGCGGATAAATCGCTTTCGGAACGGGCAGACTCGATTATTTATATAAGCGTCGGACAGCTCGGCAAATTGGTCAATTTTTTTAAGTCCGAAGGCGCCGGCGAAGTAATAATGGCCGGTAAAGTCAGAAAAACGCTGATGTTTAAAAAAGTCAAACCGGACATCAAAGCCATAACCCTTTTTCTGTCTCTTAAAGATAAAAAAGACGATACCATACTGAACGCTATTTGTAAATTTTTGGAAAAGGAAGGAATAACCGTTGTTCCTCAAACAAAATATATTTCTTCGGTATTTTTGCCGTCAGGCGTAGCATCTAAAAGGTCTCCGAATAGAAAAGAAAAGGAAGATATAGAATTCGGAAAAAATGCGGCTATGCTCATTGCGGGAGCCGATATAGGACAGACGGCCGTGGTTAAAGATAAATCCGTTATGGCGCTTGAAGCTATAGAGGGGACGGACGAAGCCATAATAAGGGGTGGAAAGCTCGCGAGCGGAGGAGCCGTAGTCGTAAAAGTAAACAAGCCCGAGCAGGATTTAAGATTCGACGTTCCCGCCGTAGGCCTCGATACTTTGGATGCCATTATTTCCGTGAATGCTACGTGCTTAGCTTTTGAACGCAACACTATTGTCCTGCGCAAGGAAGAATTTATAAAGAGAGCAGACTCGGCGGATATCGCCGTGTGTGTTTTTTAATATGTCTAAACCTAAAGTGCTTGTAGTTTCTGGAGAACCATCTGGAGACGTATTTGCCGGCGGTTTAATATCGTCTCTAAAAAAACTCGATAACGGCATAAATCCCGATATTTACGCAATGGGCGGAAAAAACAGCGAAGATGCCGGTGCTGAACTGATAGCCGATATCGAAGAATTATCGGTTATGGGTTTTACCGAAGTAATTTTAAAATTAAGAACTATAAAAAAAGTATTAAGCAATCTATCTAACTGGATTAAACAGAATAAACCGGATGCGGTTATTCTAGTGGATTTTCCCTCTTTTAATTTTAAAATCGCAAAATTGGCAAACAAGCTTAAAATACCCGCAGTTTACTTTATTCCGCCGAAAATTTGGGCTTCGAGGTACGGCAGGATAAATTTCATTAAAAAATATATAAAATTCGTTATAACGATTTTTCCGTTCGAACAGGAGATTTATAAAAAAGAAGGCGTAGAATCTTATTATTTCGGTAATCCCTTATATGTTTTAAATAAAAAAGACGTCTTATATGCGGACGGCGAAACCGAACGGGAAGACGAAAAAACAAAAAATTTGTTAAAAGGAAAATACCCGGTTATCTCGTTTCTGCCAGGTTCCAGAAAAACGGAACTAAAATACCATTCAAAACGGATAGTCGAGTCTATTTTACTGATAAGAGCGTCTTATAAAGAAGCTTTTTTTATCTTTCCATTCAGAAAAGAAATAGATTCCTCGTATTTCAGGACGGAATTAAAAAATAGCGGCATGAAGGATAACGGCGCGTATTTTTTTACGGATTCTATGGGTTTCGCTCTTTCTTCGAGCGATTTAATAATAACCGCAAGCGGTACTGCTTCTTTAGAAGCCTGTTTTTACGGCAAGCCCGTGATAATATTTTATTATCTAAACTATTTAACCTATATTCTTGCTAAAATATTAGTAAGAATAAAATATGCCGGCCTTATAAACATTCTTGCGGGCGATTTAGTGGTTCCGGAGTTAATAGAATCGAAATTCACCCCTCGAAACGTCTTTAAAGAAGCCGATAAATTTTTTAAGGACGACGGATACCGGAAGACCGTATTAAATAGAATATCTGCCGTAATTTCTACTTTAGACGCGGGCGTTAACCCGTTTGATGCGGCAGCAGGCCTTATTTATGATAAAATAATAAAATATGTTTAATAAAAAAAATATAAAAAAAGATTTGTCGGTTTTAAAAAGGCTGCTTCCCTATATACTGCCTTATAAAAAAAGGCTTATTACGGCGGTAATAAGCATGGCGGTAGTTTCCGCTCTTACCGGCGCGCTGGCTTATATAGTAAAACCCCTTATAAATAATATATTTATAACCAAAAGCTATACCGAACTCATACTGATTCCGCTGCTCGTCGTATTAATCTTTTTGGTAAAAAATATTTTTTATTACGCCGAGTTTTATTACGTCGGTTCGGTCGGGCAGAACATTATAAGGTCGCTTAGGGACGAAGTATATTCGGTGATAGTAAAACTGCCGGTTTCAAAGCTGAATAAGATTCCTACGGGCGTACTTATAGCAAGAATAACATACGACATAAATATAATTCAAAGAACGGTGTCCGATTCCGTCAGCGCCGTTATGAAAGATATCCTTACCATGGTAGTTCTTTTAGCCGTAGTATTCTATATGGATTTTTATCTTGCAGCAGCCGTTTTGGTACTGTTTCCTTTAGTAATTTTTCCCGTGACGCTTCTCGGAAAAAAAGCGCGCAAAACAAGCACCGATACTCAGAACGAAATGGGAAGCATAACAAAGTTTTTAGACGAAACTATTTCCGGTCTGCGTATGGTTAAAGCTTATAATATGGAAGAATTTGAAATAAA
>JAJYZM010000165.1:0-2680 GCA_021799935.1 bacterium
TTAAGTTATAATATGCAAACTTAACTAACTGCCACGGAATAAACGTTCTTATAAATACGGTATATTTAGTAGGCGCCATAAACGACCTCGCCTCTTTAGAATAAGGAACGTATTCGGTTAAGTCCTTTACGCTTTTATCTTCCATAATATATCGGCCTCCGGTTATTTTTTTTTAAAATTGAATTATTATTATATTTCAGGTATTAAATTTTCAATCAGGAATAAACTGCCATAAAAACTTTCCCTTCATCTTCCACATAAATAAGTAATGCAGCATATATTTAACCCAGTGTCCAGCAAGACCTATATCGCCGAAAGTATAATTCAGATTTCTGCCGAATTTATATTTTTCGTAATTAGGAACTACTGGGTCCATAGTTAATAATGCGGCGGAGCCGTGCGTCATCGATTTGCCCATAGAGGTTATGCATATCGCTCCGAATTCCGTCATCGACGCCTCTTGTGTCGGTCCCTCGGCTCCATTCTTTACCATGTCGATGATGGAAAGAGCAACCGTATGCCCGATAATTCCCGATGCCATACCTGTTCTGGGAGGGCTTGGAGCTATGATGGTGCCGTCAGGCGCTTTAAAAGGCTTGCTTATAGGATGGGGCGGGGCAAAAGCTATTCCTGCGGCAAATATGTTCTTATAAACAGGATTATTATATTTTTTCGGCCAGTCCGAATTCTTCCATTCTTCAAAAGGTTTTGCCGCAGATGCGTAATCGGCATCGACTTTCATAAAGCCGCTAGATACGCACATCTGGCCTTTAATATCGTTGCCGTCTTTATCTATATAGGCGATAGGAATGCCTGCAAATGGAGGAATAAGCATAGCAAAATCGAAACCGAGTTTACCTTCTTCCCCCTCTATATTAACGTAATTTAAAGAGTCTTCCTCTACCTTGCGCACATGCGACCTTTCAATCCATTTTATGCCTTTTTCCAAAAATGTAGATTCCGCAAAAAGCTTTCCGGAAACCAAGTTTCCATTCTTTTTTACTATTACTCCGCCAACCCCGAAATCTCCGAGAGCGGGTTCGTTTGATATCCATGTAATATCCGCATTGCGGCGCACTCCGCGCCTATTAAGGTCAAATTCCAAATTATGTATAAATTCAAATGCCGCACCCTGGCATGTTGCTGTCCCGTGTCCGGTGCCGACGATAAATCTTTGCCTCTTGCCCTGTTTCATCTTTTCCACGGCTTTCAAGTAATTATCGCGGGTTTTTACCGCATGGGGCAGCGTGCATATAGAATCGGAATAACCTGCATCCGGTCCTAGTCCGGGCGTAGCCGCATAGTTAAGTTTCGGCCCCGTTGCGTTTATCAGGTAGTCATATTTAATCTGCTCCGTCCCGCCGTCGTAATATTGTACGACGACATATTGGTCTTGGCTGTCTGGATGTATCTCTACAGCCATTCCTTCCTTAAATTCTATTCCGTGTTTTTTATAAATAGGCTCAAGATTAAACTGCGTATTTTCAGGCCGCATAGAACCCACACCGACCCATACCAATGAAGGTACGTAAGAAAAATTTTTCCGAGGCGATACTACTATAACGTCGTGTTTGCCTCCTAATGCTTTTTTTAAATTTAATGCGGCTGTGTTGCCTGCAAAACCTGTTCCAAGGACTACTATACGAGCCATTAAGATTTCCCCCTTAATATTTTAATTAAAAAAATCTTTTAGCAATATAATAATAGTTTATTTTATTCTAAATAAAATTAATATATTACTATATCTATATATGCGCATTATACCATATTAAGACTCAATTTCAAAGAGATTTATACACACTGATTTAATATATTATTAATTTATATGATGTAATATATAAATTGTCTCGGAAATAATTTTAAGGTATAATAAAAAAATGGAAACACTTGATAAAATAAAGCTGATCTATGCTTTTACGGATAGCGACGCTTCCAATTTAATGCAGTTAAGCGCATTAATGAGTTCTAAAGCGAACGATTTCATTTCCAATACTTATTCTTTTATTTCCAACTTTGACGACTTTAGCAAATTCCTCCCTGATGAAGAAATTAGAAGCAGGCATCAGGAAAAGCTAAGATTTTGGTTTATGGGTCTTTTTTCGGGAACTTATAACAATGAATATCTGCGCAAATTGAAGCGTATTGGAGAAGTCCATGCCGAAATAAAACTGCCTTCCCATTACGTAAGCGCCACGATGAATTATATAAGAACTTTTATACATGGGGTTATTATTAAAAATTTCCCAAGTTCTGACAAAAGAGATGAAATTATCGCATCGGTAAATAAAATTATAGATATAAATCTCGACATTATAATAAGTTCTTATATAAACGAAGGAAAATTTTATATCGCATCTACAAAATTCGAAACAAAAATAATTAAATTCAGTTCAAAATTTTCTTATATATTAGACCTTGCTTTAGTAATATCTCTTATTATTGCGACTATTATGGTTTTTCTACTGTTTGTATTTGAAATTTATAATTTTGCGTTCGGGGGCGGCGCCTTTGAATCCACCGTTATAGATATTTTAGGCGCTATGCTTATTGTATGGGCGATAAGGGAACTGCTTGAAGAAGAGGTCAAAAAGCTTCAGGGGCATAAATTTGCTTTAAGCGCTTTTATAGGCCTTGCAATGGCGGCATTGCTAAGAAAGATATTGATTTTTTCGCTTGCTCC
>JAJYZM010000165.1:2780-4057 GCA_021799935.1 bacterium
TATAATATTTTTCAAAAAACTTTAAGTTCTACAAATAATGTAGTAGTCGATGCTAAACTGGAAAGTGTCGAAATGGAAAAAACATATAAGGACAATGAATCTTTAGTCGGTCAGATTTCATCTATTTCAAGCGCTATTGACGAAATTATTATGTCGCATAAGGAAATGGCTAAAAGCGCCAAATTTGCGCAAAATTCTTCAAATGAATCGTTCAAACGCGCTCAAGAAGGCAATTTTATGATTGAGGATATAATTTCGGAAATAAAGAAAGTTTCCTCTTCTATAGAAAAACTGCGTGAAACGATGCAGACTTTAGACGAAAGGTCTAAGGAAATCGGAGACGTTATTTCGCTGATAAGCGACATAGCCGACCAGACTAATCTGCTGTCATTAAATGCGGCAATCGAAGCCGCCAGAGCAGGAGAGCAGGGAAGAGGTTTTGCCGTCGTAGCGGATGAGGTTAAAAAGCTGGCTGAAAGAACCAGTAAATCCACTTCCGATACAAAACAAATAATCGAAAGACTACTCGATGAAACTGCAAAAACAGCCGATGCTATAAAAAATTCGGTTGAAGATGTTGAAGCTATAACCGAAAAGACCAGAACGGCGGAAGATATTTTTAAAAATATTATGAATGCCGTAAAAGACGAAAAAAACAACATAGATATAATATCGTCTTCGGCGGAACAGCTTGAAATTGCGGTAGCCGACGTTGAAAAAAATCTTTTAATAGTACAGAGAGTTTCGGGTGAAACCGCAAAAACCGCAAAAAAATCTAAAGACATAAGTTCTTCTCTTGCAAATTCGGCATATGATCTGCAAAAAGAATTAAGCAATATTAAATTATATTTATTTGGAATAGCTCCGTTAGAATCTGCCTTGGTTATGAAAAAAAAATTTGAACCTTTAATAAAATATTTAAACGCTACCTTAAATTTAAAATTTGAATCTTTAGTAGCATCAAGCTATGAAGATTCGGTTGAAGATATAGGAAAAGGTATAGTAACAATAGCCTATATGACGCCTTCGACCTATCTCAGCGCTCATAAAAAGTATGGGGTAAAACCTCTTGTTTTTGCGGTAAAAAACGGTTCGCCAACTTATAAAAGCGCTATAATAGCCGCAAAAAATTCCGCAATTAATGCTATAGGAGATATAAAAGGAAAAAGAGTTGCATTCGGCGCAAAGATGTCCACAGGTTCTACTTTAGTTCCAAAAGCTATGATTAAATCGGCGGGTATCGGCCTTGACAGCCTTGCCTCTTACGATTATCTAGG
>JAJYZM010000166.1 GCA_021799935.1 bacterium
TTATTGTTGCGAAAAACGGCTCTTACTAATTTCTGCATTAAATAATTTTCTTCGTTCGTGCACCTTGAAGAACTTATTGCGCCGAGCGCATTAATTCCGTAGTCTTTTTGAATTTTTTTAAATCTATTCGCAATAAAACCAAAAGCTTCTTCCCATGAAACCTGCCTGAACGGCAAACCAAGATTTTCCCTTATAAGTGGATGTTTAAGCCTCTCGCCGCTTTTAGCATATCCGAACGAAAATCTGCCTTTAATACAGGAGCGTCCGTAATTAGACAGGCTTCCGTCAACGGGAACCGCCCTTATAATGTTATCTCCTTTTGTTTCTACGTTAAAAGAACATCCTACTCCGCAGTAGCCGCAGGTCGTTCTTGTCGTCTTAAAAGGTTTGCCGTAATCAGCAACGCCTTTTTCTATAAGCGCCCCGGTAGGACAGGCTTTTATGCAGGCGCCGCAGGAAACGCATTCGGAGTTGAAAAAGCTGTTTTCTTTGCCCCAGCCTGCTTTTATTACGGAATTAAAACCTCTTCCCGCAACCGTAAGGGCAAAATTACCCTGAATTTCTGCGCATGCCCTGACGCATCTTGCGCAGACTATGCATCTTTTCGGGTCGAATAAAAAATAAGGATTGGAATCGTCAACCGGCAGATTTAAATGGCTTTTTCCCCTGAACCTTATGCCGCTTAAACCGAAATAAGAAGCCGCGGATTGAAGTTCGCATATCCCGTTTTTTGAGCAGGTAAGGCAGTCGTTCGGATGGTCGGAAAGATATAACTCTATTAAGGTTTTTTTCAAAGAAAAAAGTTCATCCGAAACGGTTTTTATTTTCATGCCGCTTTCGGCATATAAGGAACACGACGGCAAATATCCCTTCCTTCCTTCGGCTATAACGCCGCAAAGCCTGCAAGAGCCGTAAGGAATCAAATCCTTGTAATCGCAAAGCGCCGGAATATAAATGCCGTTTTGCCGGGCCGCCTGCAGTACAGTAACTCCTTTATCGACGTTAAAGATATTGCCGTCGATTTCTATCGTTATTTTTTCGGAATCGTTTTCTTTTTCGCCGTTCATTTTTAATTTTAATAAATAGTTTTTTCAGGCTTCTACAATTTCATTTTTATAATAAGCCAAGAGGCTTCTTACCGGCATATAAACGCCTGCTCCAAAACCGCATAAGGATAAATATTTCATGGATTCAAGAATCTCGTCTATTATTTTTAAATTTTCTTCAATATTCTGTTTTTTCAAAATCCTTTCGAAGAGCTCTTTGAGCCTCACCGTTCCTATTCTGCAGGGGGCGCATTTGCCGCAGGATTCGTCTATAAAAAAATCTAAAGAGCTTAAAAGCCTGTATTTCATATCCGTCCCGTCGTTAAAAACTACGATGCCTCCGTGGCCCAGCAGTCCTCCTTTTTCCGATACGCCTTCATAAGAAAGATTTAAATCGAGAAACTCATCGCTTAACGGGAAATAAGCGCCGAGCGGTCCGCCTATCTGAACCGTTTCGGCATTTTCGTCCGCTTCTGCAAGCTTTAAAAGTTCTCTCAAGGTAACGCCGAAGGGCAATTCAAAAATTCCGGGATTTTTAACTGCTCCGGAAACCTGAAAAGGCATCGTGCCTTTAGAATTTTCCGTACCTAAAGATAGAAAGTATTCTAAATTAGAATTATCGCCAAGAATATAAACGGCATAAGCAAACGTCAATACGTTATTAATAAGGGTGGGCTTCCCGTATAAGCCGCTGACCGCCGGCACAGGCGGCCTCTGCCTTACCGTTCCTCTTTTATTTTCTATGCTTTCCATAAGAGCGGTTTCTTCACCGCAGACGTAACTTCCTGCTCCTGTTATTAAATCAATATTAAATTTAAAGCCGGAGCCTAAAATATCGTTGCCGAGATAGCCGCCGTCTTTCAATAAAGCGAGGATGCTTTCGATTATCGACTTAGCCCCCGCGTATTCCGACCTCAAATATATACAGCCGTAATCAGAGCTGGTTATTAATCCGGCGATAATCATTCCTTCTATAACGGACACGGGGTCGTTTTCGAGAATGATCCTGTCGGCATAAGCGCCCGAATCGCCTTCGTCGGCATTGCATATTATATATTTAACTTCGGATTTTTCTTTAAACACCGTTTCCCATTTAATGCCTGCCGGAAATCCAGCCCCGCCCCTGCCTCTGAGCTTCGACCGTTTCAGTTCGTTTATAAATAATAGTTTCCCTTCGTCTCCTTTGGATTTAATCTCCGCAATAACTCTTCTTAACGCGCTAAAACCGCCCTTATCAACGTAATCGCCGACATACAAAGGATTTATATCGCCGCACCTTTTAAATATAAGAGATTTGGACGGATTTTCTTTTTTAACAGCGTCTGCCGATTTAAGTTTGGACGGATTTTCTAATTTATTAAAATCTAAGGTTTTAATAATCTTATCGAAGACCTCGGGCTTTACTTTTTCGTACAGTATGCCGTCCACCTCGACCGCGGGAGAGGCGGCGCAATGTCCGAAACAATAAACGTAATCCAAAAAATACTTTCCGTCCGGACTGTATTTGCCGAAATCGAGATTTAAGCTAGTTTTTATATGTTCCGATAATTGTTTTGAACCCGACGCCTCACAGCTTTCCGACCGGCAGATGACGATCTTATGATATGCGCTGCCGCCTGCGGCATCCGTTTTATAATTTCTGAAAAAACTAAGAAAACCGTAAACTTCGGCTTTAGAGATATTGAGGTTTTCCGCCGTCTGCAACACCGCTTCTTCGGGTATATAACCCAGCTCTTTGTTTATGCCGTTCAATATATAAAACAAAGAACCCTGCATAATGCCTTTAGCTTCTTCGGTCAAACGCAAAATTAATTTACCTGTCTTTTCCATTGAGTTATAATATTTCTAATTTTTAACTCTATATCTTCGAAATTTGTCTTTTTATGTCTTTATACAATTTTTGATATAATTATATCGACAAAATTAAAAAAGCAACCCTTGCAACCTTCATTAATGATCAATCGCATCCTATTACGTTACATTTCCTGATTAATATAAATTGATTATATTATAAGCCCTGCTTACACCAAAAGCAAGCGGACTCCCCATACCGTTAGCATTGAGAAAGAGATTAAAAAGTCCGGCGTAACCTGACTTCTTTTACGGCAGGAGTATATATAAAACAACTTTTATTTTATTATATAATGAATCTATTGCGTCCATTATTAAACCGCGTAAAGTGTATAATCGCATAATACCGCGTAATTATTCGGATAATTTTAATATATTATAAGTATTATGAGCGAGGATGAGCCATTATGAAAGCAAAAGTTTTAATCGTTATAACAACCGGGGGAAACGACCCGATTAAAGTTATCTCCGGGCTTAATCTTGCATGGAAAACAAAAAAGAACGGTACCTTTGAAGACGTCAGGGTGTTTTTTTACGGTTCATCGGAAGATTTTATCGCAAAAACCAATAACCCAGAAGTATTGGAAGCCTATGAAGAGGTTTTAAAAAGTGGCATTATTATTCAGGGATGCATCGGATTTGCTAAAAAATTTAATGTTACGACAAAATTAAGCGATAAAAAAATAACGCTTATGAGTTCGTCCGCAGTTATTCCAGACCTGATGGCGGACGGCTATCAGGTGATAACTTTTTGAGCGCTAACATAAATTTTAATTATTTAAGCGATTCGAGATATTTTGAAATAGTTATGACCTGCGATTTGGGCATATGTTCGTAATTTGGCATTATTGCAGGATAAGTTTTACCGCTAATCGTAACCATGGAGCCGCGTTTAAAATGCGCAGACGGATAGGCTATCTGGGAGCAATCCACGAAAAACTTCCTTTTGAACCTATATGGGAAAGATCCGGTCCCCGTTATATCTGGTAAAGACAATATAAAGTTTCATAATATAATATAAAATAAAAAATAAAATACCTTTAACCCGCTATATCTTTTTTCATCCGCTCAAATTCTTCTTTCGTTATTTCGCCTTTGGCGTATCTTTTGTTTAATATGTCCACTGCGGATTCCGAGCGGCTGCTGTCC
>JAJYZM010000167.1 GCA_021799935.1 bacterium
AATAAAAAAATATCGGGAGGCAATACTAATGGCTAAAAAGACTAAATTAAAAAAAGCAATGGATAAAATAGTAAAAAGCAAAGGTAAGGAATGGGAAGCATTTAAGAAAGCTAATACTAAAAATCCGGCTAATAAGAAAAAGAAACCGACGCATTTACAGTGTAAATGTTCAAATAAAACGGGCGGAGTCAAGATATTCAAAAATGCGACTAAAAATCCATCCGGCAAAATAGGCTATCTCGGCAAATGCGACGTCTATAAAAACCCTGACGGAAGCGTAGTCGTTAAAATGCCTGAAAGTAAATGTAAGAAAAAGACGACTTCTAAAAGACCTAAATCTAATCCGTCTAAATCTAAAAAATGGATGCAGGATTTAGATTTAAAGAAAGGTTCGCTCCGTGAATAGGTTGCCGAAGAATATGGCGATAAAGGCTTTGAAATAAGCAAGAAAAGCGGGAATAAAATCATTAAACCTGAAGTATTAAAAGAGATAGCTAACGATAAGACTCTGCCGGAAAACAGACAAAGAGAGGCAAAGTTGGCAATTAAATTTGACAAAGCAAGAAAAGCAAGGGGGAAGAAGAAATGATAACTACAAATCAACCTTTAGTAACTCAGTCTAATCAGTCTAATCAACAGGGACTTACAGGATTACAGATAGCGACTAACGTTTGGAATAAGAACGGAACGCTTACGATAGTTCTCGTAGGCGGCGTATTAGGTTTAGGCGTATATGCTTTATATAAACTTTTAAAATGGTGAGGGATTATGCCGAAAAGATTAAAATTAGTAAAAGGATTTCTAAATAATCAGACTATAGACGAAGTCGTAGGCTTGAATATCGCTTATTCAGCACCAAATCCAGTAACTGCCACCGACTATACTTCCGCATATGATTCGTCAACATTGCAAGGCATAGCATTTGATGCTTTCGGCAATTTATGGGCGGTGGATAGCAATCTTGATAGAATCGTAATGTATCCCCCGCAGAATCAGTTTAACGGACAGCCTGCGACATTCTTAATAGGGCAGTCATCTTTTAATACTAGTGCAAATGTCGGTGTAACGCAGTCATCTTTTCAATTTCCAACTCTAATCGCTTTCGATAAAAATAATAACCTTTGGGTTTACGATAAAAATGCAAACCGTATATTAGGCTTTCAGTATCCTTTCGGCTCCGGCGGTATCTTAAACGCTTCTTGGGTTATAGGTCAGACTTCATTTACGACAAATGCAACAGGTATATCCGCAAATTTATTCAGTAGCAATATAAATGGCATAGTTTTCGATAATCAAAACAATTTATGGGTATCCGATACAGGTAATAACCGTGTTTTAGGCTTTTCCGCAAGTAAAATTTACTCTATAAACCCTTCGGCTTCTTGGGTTATAGGTCAGACTTCATTTACGACAAATGCGGAAAATAGTGGTGGAACAAGTGATAAATCTTTATGGAATCCACAAGGGGTAGCTATTGATAAAAACGGTTATTTGTGGGTTGTGGATTCAGCTAATTATCGCCTATTAGGTTATAAAAACCCGCAAAGCATTATGCCTTCTGCCGATTATTTAATAGGACAGGCTTCTTTTACAACTACCACAAGCGGTGTAGGACAAAATATATTTAATGGTATAACGTCTATGTCTTTTGATAATTCAGGCAACCTTTGGGTTTATGATAATTATAGGATATTAGGCTTTTCCGCAAGCTCTTTATATGGCAATAATCAACCTAATGCTTCTTGGCTTATGTTCCAAACATCTTACACGGCAGAATTAAGTAGCACACTATATCAAGGCTATGCCATGCAATACGATATGGCGGGGTTTTGGTATCAAGTTCCAATTCCAAACGAGGAAATAGTAACTGCATTGCCTAATCCTTATCAGATATATTATGGTCGCCCTCTTTACCTTGCTTTCAACTCCGAAGATGATATGTGGATCTCGGACACTGATAATTATCGCATATTGCAATATAAAAATTCAGATATAACGTCTAATGATTATCCGTATAGTTGCAGTAGAGTTTTAGGGCAGAATCAGTTTTATATACAAGGGCAATCTGGTTTTACGCAATATAACTTAGATAGTGCTAATGATATTGCTTTCGATAAGAATAACAATTTATGGTGTGCCGATTATAGCGGTATGGTAAAAGGGTTTCAATATCCTAATTATTCGCAACAAGTTATGCAGAATTGGGCAATAGGCGGGTCATTTACTACTGCGGGCGGCTTAACGCAAAACGGTATGGGGACTTTTAATCATGCTGTTTCTTTCGATAACTTCGGCAATATGTTTACGACAGATAATCATTATAACCGCATATTAGGTTTTTCCGCAGGCTCTTTATACGGCAATAATCAGCCTAATGCCTTTGTAGTAATAGGTCAGCCTAATTTTACGACAGGTTCAGATGTAGGCACTACTACTCAAAGCACATTATACATTTATAATAATTATGGCGGTCAATTAGCAGGCAAAGTTGCTTTCGATGCTAATAATAATATGTATGTTGCCGATACTTTTAATAACCGTGTTATGATATTTCTTTACGGTTCGGGCTTTACAAACGGCATGAATGCAAGCATAGTTTTAGGGCAGACTTCTTTCACTACATCGACAGCAGGTTCAACTTCATCGGAATTAAAATCCCCTACAGGCATATTAATAGATAAAGCAGGTAATTTATGGGTAATGGATGCAGGAAATGGAAGAGTTCAAAAATTTGTTCCGCCTTTTACTACGGGAATGGCGGCAAGTGTATCTATAACGGGATTTTATGCTTCAAACATAAATGCAGGTGGTTTAGTTTTTGATTTGTTAGGTAATTTATTGGTTGCCGATACTTATAACAACCGTATTTTAGGTTTTCCGCCGTCTGCTTTAAATGCGACAACAACGGTATCGAGTGCAACTATCGTTTTAGGTCAGCCTAACTTTACATCTGTTACAGGCAGTTTAGGTTCGCAGGCACTATATCATCCGGCAGGACTTGCCATAAATCCGGCAACTGGCGATTTAATGTGCGTGGATGCTGTCAATAACAGAATAGTCGGTTGGTATTATTTACATAAACAAACGCAAAGTAATGCTTTAGATAGTAAGTATATATTTTATAACGAGTAAGGCTATTTCTTTATTACTATTTCATATCCGTTAGATATTTGCCCGGAGCTTATTATAGTATAGCCTAAAGAATTTGATATTTGAATAATACTTTCAAAGCAGGGATAAGTCGATACCAAAACCTTAAGAAAATCGCCAAAGGGTAATTGATTTAACGCCTGCTTTGTTTTTATTTGTGGTATGGGACAGTTAAGCCCTAAAAGGTTTAATGTGTGCATTAACGGCATTTAAGATACCTCCTTTAAATCTATTTTCCATCTAAATTTATTTAATATTACTAACAGATAGTAGTATAGAGTGACATAAAAATCTTTTTCTTTATCTATACTATTATTCACGACAACGAGCTTATTATAAAAGTCTATATCATCAACGGCATAGTCTAACATAGCCTCTTTTAATATCCTTTTGATTCTCTTTATTTTTTCCTGACGTGTTGGCATAATTACAATCCTATCTAAACAATTTTATAATAGTATTAATGATTGCAAACATATCTAAAATAGAAGTTATTGCTAAAATAATAACTAAAATAACATAAAACCTTTCAGCAAAGTCATGGTTATGCTCCTCAAAAAAATAATATATTACAATCGGCACTATGTAAAAAAGCAATATTAAATATAGCCAGAGATTAAATACATTTGTAAATGTCATTTAAGCCTCCTTATTTATATTATAACCTCTAAGTTGTAGTTGTATTCTTTTTATATTAAATTCAGATAGAATATCAATACATTTCGAGGATATACCTAACTCTATAAGCTGACTATCACCGCCTTTAATCTTATGCCAACCTTTTTTCATATCATTGACTTTATTTGTGAATACAACTTTATCATTTTTAGTATATCTTATATAAAGGTTATCGAATAGTTTATTTTTTTGTTCTTCCGGCAAAT
>JAJYZM010000168.1 GCA_021799935.1 bacterium
CTACATCGTCGTCGAGTTCGACGAATGCGCCGTAATCCGTAATATTTATAATGACGCCTTCAATTATGTCCCCCGGTTTGTGCCTGTCGGCTATATTCTGCCACGGGTCGTCGAAAAGCTGTTTATATCCTAACGAAACCCTGTGTTTTTCTTCATCGTATTTAATAACTTTAACGTTTATTTTCTGTCCGAGATTTAATATTTCCGAAGGGTGCGATATTCTTTTCCATGATATATCCGTGATATAAATAAGTCCGTCCATGCCGCCTAAATCTACAAAAACCCCGTAATCGGTAATATTTTTAACTATTCCTTCAAGCACGTCGCCTTCTTTTATATCGGTTAAAACATTTTCCTTTAATTTCTTTATTTCGTCTTCTATGACTTTTCTTCTGGATACTATTACGTTGCAGTTTCTTTTATCTACACTTATAACTTTGAGGTCTAAAGTCTTCCCCAGAAACGCGTCGAAATCCTTAGTCAGTTTAACGTCTATTTGGGAACCCGGCAGAAACGCAGTAACCCCGTTCAAATCGACTATCAATCCGCCTTTTGTCTTTGCCGCGACGGTGCCTTTTATCAGTTCGTTGCCGTTGCATACCCTTTCTATATCGTCAAGCGCATAAACGTTTTTCGCTTTTTCTCGGGAGCATATTAAATATCCTAGTTTATCATCGTAACTCCCAACAAAAACTTCTATAGAACCGCCTACCTCAATAGAAGTAATATCGACTGTACCCCCCGAAGATATTTCTTTTATGGTAATGATGCCGTCGGACTTGTCTCCTACATCGACGTAAACATAGTCATTGTCGATATTTAAAATTTTTCCCTGCCTCACGAGCCCTTTGCTGTTCATGCTTTCATAGGAACCTAGCAGAATCTCGAATTCGGTGGGATTGCCGTCGCCCGCGTTAACGGATTTGAATTGATTAAAACTTTTTTTTGCCATAAATATATTACTACCTCCTAAATTTAATAAAACTAATCTACCACATTTAAACAAATTAAGCAAATCTTTTTAATCCGGCTTCGTCTATATCGCGGACTTTCTTTAAAACCCGTTCTATTATCCAGTCCGGAGTGGATGCTCCAGCCGTTATTCCTACGCTTTTAGCGTTTAAAAACCATTCGGGGTTAACTTCGCTTTCGGTTTCTATATGATATGTATTGGGCTGAATCTCTTTGCATATATTTTGCAGTTTATTGGTATTTGCGCTGTTGTAGCCACCTACGACTATCATAACGTCGACGTTCGAAGCTATAGCTTTAGACTCTTCCTGTTTTATCATAGTGGCATCGCAAATAGTATCAAAAACGACCGCCCCGCCTTTCGCTATTTTATTTATTTCGTCTATTACGAGTTTATAAAAATCAACATCCTGCGTGGTCTGCGAAATTAAAGCCAGCTTTTCGGATACCGGAACTTTTTCCAGGTCGGCAAGATTATTAATCACTAAAAACCTGTCCTTAGCCGCAAAACTTATAACGCTTTGAACCTCGGGATGGTTTTTATCCCCGACCATTATTATAAAGTAGCCTTTTAAAGCGGCTTCGTTTATATAATTCTGCGCTTTTTTCACGAAAGGACATGTGGCGTCTATTATTTTTACGCCTTTGGATTTAAGCGTTTCCATAACTTCCGCTTTAACGCCGTGTGAGCGTATCAGCAGGGTGTCGAAGCAGCCGCAATCGACGTCGTCTATCGGAAATACGCCTTTTTCCTCTAAAGATTTAACCACCTGCGGATTGTGTATTATGGGTCCCAGGGTATTTAATTTTTCTAACGGCCTGCATTTATCCGCCGCATCTAAAGCCATATTGACCGCCCTTTTAACGCCGAAACAAAAACCGGCGGAAGGGGCCACTATTATTTTCATTTAGAAATTCCTTTTTCTGGATTTTGACTTTTAACCCAACCGGTATCATTTCCGGGAATCGAAACTTAAATAAACTATCATTTTAATTTATCCTTCCTTTAAACCAACTGGCGTCATTCCAGCATATTCTTTGCCTGCGTTTATCAATGCATGCCATTGATGCAGGCAAAGGATGGCGGGAATCCAGAATCTATATAATAAAGTATCCTTATCGGTTTATCAATCCGGAAACGGTATCGAAAAATTCGGGGAAAGAAGTATTTATGCATCTTATGCCGCGCATTTCTATTTTTGCGTTTTTAAGGATAAGGCCCGCGATTATCATAGACATAGCTATCCTGTGGTCGCCGAAAGAATTTAAAACCGTTAAATTTCCCACGTTTTTTAAATCTGGGTCGCCGTTTATCTCAAATCCGTCTTCAAGCTCTTTTATATCGACACCTACAGCCTTTAAATTATAAACTATAGTCTTAATCCTGTCGCTTTCTTTGACCCTTAATTCCTTTGCCCCGGTAACGGTTGTTTTGCCTTCGGCAAAAGAAGCGATTACGGAAAAAATAGGAAATTCGTCTATCATGTCGGGAACCAGTTCTTGAGGAACGGTTATGCCTTTAAGAGCGGAATATTTTGCTTTTATGTCGCCGGTTTTTTCGGGAACTTCTCCCATAACGGCCAGATTAATGTCCGCCCCCATCATTTTAAGCGCCTTAAGCAGTCCTGTTCTCTTTTCGTTGACGAGAATATTTTTAATTCTTACTTCCGAACCTTTATTTAAAATGCCGAGCGCGATAAAAAAAGCGGCGCTGCTGAAATCTCCGGGGATATCAATATTAAAAGGCTGCAATTCGCCTCTGCCGCGCCCTTTAACTGTTATAATGCTGCCGCCGCTTTCCGGGGCATCGACGGTAACCGGATAGCCCTGCAGTCTTAATAAATTTTCGGTATGGTCTCTCGTTTCTTTTTTCTCGTATATAACCGTATCTCCTTCCGCAAAAAGAGCGGCCATAATAACGCATGATTTAACCTGCGCGCTTGGAACCGGAACTTCGTAAAAAATAGATTTTAAACCGCCTCCGGAAATTGCAAGCGGAGGATAAGCATTTTTACGGCGTCCCGTTATTTTAGCCCCCATAAGGCTTAAAGGCTCTATTATGCGCCGCATAGGACGCGAATTAAGGTATTTATCCCCCGACATTACTGAGAAAAAATCGTTTCCGGCGAGTATTCCCGCAAGAAGCCGGGTGAGGGTTCCGGAATTAGCCGTATTAATGACCGATTCGGGCTCTTTTAAGCCGTAAAGTCCGGCTCCTTCTATTACTAAATCTTTTGGCCGGCCGTTTAAATTTTGTTTTTTAATACCGATGCCGAGTTTCCTGAATGCCGCTACGGTAGCCAGATTGTCTCTGGATAAAGATAAATTGGATGCATAAGATTTGCCGGCGGCTAAACTTCCCAGCATAACAGCTCTGTGAGAGATAGATTTATCGCCGGGAACTTCTATCGCCGCGCTGAATTCTTTTGAAAGCCCTTTAACTAAAACTTTATCCTGTTTAAATTCCAATAAATCTTTCGTCAAATCCCTGCCTCTTTTCTCTCTCCGCAAATTTTCTTAAGATAAGAGTTTAAGCTTTCTTTATCTCCCGTTTCTATAAAGCCTTTAATTATATTTGCGGACGCAATAAAATTTTCTAAGGAAACGGTAACGTTTGCCCCGTTCATAAGAAATACGTCCGTCCATAATTCCGCGGAAGAAGAAGCGATTCTCGTAGAATCTTTAAAGCCGTTTCCTATAAAACCGGCAAACCCCGCGGCCGCTCCGGCATTTTCATTTTTACCTTTACCGGAAATATAAGACAGCGTAGTATCGGACAGCAGAAAAGCTATAAGATGAGGAAGGTGGCTCGTATATGCGGTTATATCGTCATGCGTTTCGGCGGTAGAAAAAATAACGTCCATATTTAAAGATTTCCAAAATTCTGCGGTTTTCCGTATTTTTGCCGTTCTCCGTTCATCGTTTGAATCGGCGTTTTCTTTGATAACGATACATTTCTTTCCCTCGAAAAGAGAAAAATCCGCATTTTCCGGTCCGGTTTTATCGGAGCCGCACATCGGA
>JAJYZM010000169.1 GCA_021799935.1 bacterium
ATATTAAACGAAGATTCGTTATCTACGAATATTTTGCCGCTTTTCGAAAGTATGTCGCCTCTCGGAGCGGTAAGATATATTACTCTTGTCGCATTATCTTTCGCCAGTTTGTAATAGTAGCCTCCTTTGACAATCTGCAGGTAAAAAAGCCTGACGATTAAGATTGCAAGGAGTATCGTAACGATAACCGCAAGTAAATTAATCCTGTTTTTCTGCCCTTTTAATATTCCGTTTTCGTTATATTGCGACGACATATTTTATCTGCATAGAATTTCCGACATCCGGTCGTGAATCAAACCGTTGGAGGCGAGTATCCTTTTTTTATAAATATCCAGCGGCTTTTTGCAAAAATCCGTAACGGCGCCTCCGGCTTCTTTTATTATCAAGCTTCCCGAAGCCATATCCCACGGGTTTAAATTAAGTTCCCAGTATCCGTCGAGAAATCCGGCGGCGACGTAACAGATATCCAACACTGCCGAGCCGAGCCGCCTTATGCCCCTAACGTCAACGGAAATATCCCTGAAATGGTCGAAATTATTATCGGGATTAATTTTTTTATCGTACGGAAAACCGGTTGACAGCAGGCATCTCTCGAATACCGCCGTTTTAGAAACATTAATCTTTTTGCCGTTTAAATATGCTCCGCCGTCTTTAACGGCGTAAAACATCTCTTTTAAGACCGGATTATATGCGCATCCCATAATTATTTCCGAATCTTTTTCCAGCGCCGCCGAGAAACAAAAAATAGGGAGCCCGTGCGCATAATTAGTAGTGCCGTCCAACGGGTCTATAATCCATTTAAATTCGGAATTATTAGAAATGTTGAAATAATCTTCTTCTGCCAGGATAGAATGCGAAGGAAACGCTTTTTTAATGCTGAGAACGGCATAATTCTGGGAAGCCGCGTCGGCTTCCGTAACTATATCGACCGGACCTTTATATTTTACGGTATGAGTTTTTCTGAAATTTTTAGAAATTATTTTTCCGCAGTCTTTAGCAAGTCCTACCGCGAAATCTAAATAATTTTGCAAATCATCTCCGTAAATGGACATTATTTATTAATTATTAATAGGGATGAAACGCCGATAATGCGCTTCTGTTAATTTTAACGTTCGATTTGGATTCTAAATAATCAACGTAATCGTCAAGAAATTCCTGCTCTTTCTGAAAACCGTAAAGCTCCTTTTCTTTCAACAGCGCTTCTCCGCCGCCTTTAGCATTTGCATCGGAAACATATTCGGGAAAATAAACCTTTAATATTTTAATTGCGGCATACCCGGATTTAACCGGAAAAACCCCCGATACAACCTCGCCCTGCCCCTTAGAAAATATAGATTTAAGGATGCTTCCGCTTATGGAATATTTTTTGAAATAAGCCGATTTTACGAGGTCTATCTCCGAAAAAAGAGGAACTTTTCTAACCGTCCCGCCGTATTTTTTTGCCTGTCCGCTAAAGTCTTTATTATAGATGACCGCTTTCTTAAGAAAACCGGCTGCTTTGTTTTTCGAGCCGAAAACCGCTATTTCAAAAGAAACGGATTTATTTTTAATTTTATAGTCGTTTAAAAATTGAACGTCGGCTAAGCTGAAAGATTCGCCTATTATTCTCCTGATATAAGTCCTGATGATTTGGGCTTTATATTTTTTTTCGAAACTTGCCGGAGTGGTATGATTGGAAAGCAGGACGTTTTTAAACAATCTGCCGCTGAATTTTCCGTCTTTCTGGAACACTTGAAAAGATGCTATATTGCGCGCTATAAATCCGTCGGAAACATTTATCCCGAATACGTCTTTTTTCGATTCCAAAACTCTGTCGGCAATCAAAGACGAGAGGGCGGAGCCTGTTAAATCCAATTCGCTTAATTCTTTTTGCGTTAATTTTTTTCCGTAAAGCTTCTCGTATTCGTTTTCGAGCTTTCCGTAATACCTGCTTAACTCGTTTAACGATATTCCCTTTCCGGCTACCGTGGCGGCATCCCGTGGCGAAACCCCTCTTCCGACGCCCAAAATATAAGGAAGAAAACTGAAGCCAACTATAAATAAAAGCCCTACGAGTATCGTAATAATTTTACCTGCGGTATGCGCATAAAATCTTCTTAAAAAATCAAGCATAATTGTTTAAAACTCCTTAAAAAATTTTAATATTTTATTCCTATTGCATTATATTTTATATTCAGGCTGAAATTTATGCAAATATTTTCTTCTAATTTATAAATATATTATTTTATTCTTTTTTAAAAAATTTTTATATCCTGCTTTTTTAAAAAAGAAAAAAACCGCGGGAGTAAAAAGAGCGGTCGAAACGGACACGGGGAAACCGTAGGTAAGGAAAAAATCCCAATATAAAAAATGCATGCCGTAGCAATAAAAGACTACCAGAAAAAGCGATAGATAATAAGCCGACGAGGCGATAAATGCGGCCAGTATCTCGGCGGCCGCATTGTCGTAAGGAATCTTGCGCCATAAAATATATGAAACAACATAGGACAGCGTTCCTACAAATCCGAAAACGGAAGGATTTAAAGGCGTCATAGAACCGTATATATAAAATAATATATAGGCCGTAAGCCATCCGGGATATAAGTCCAAATATGCCGATATATACACTAAGCCGGCTATAGCAAGATTGGGAAAGGCATAGAAGCCGCCGGAACTGAAATTATCGTTAAAAATAAGGGATAATATCATTAAAAACAAGAATAAACATATTATATAAATATATTTGTATAGATTATTTCTCGACGAGGACATATTTGCCGTTAAATAAATTTTTATATGGGATTATCGTTATGCGCTGAAATATATTATAGCTTTTTTTCCTTATCAGGATTACCCTGCCTACGTATATGCCTGGAGTAAAAACGCCTCCCAGCCCGGACGTCAAAATTTTATCTCCTTTATCGACCTTTTTGGAATTGAATACGAATCTCATTTTGAGATAACCGTTCCCTATCCCCTGCGCTATACCCATAGTTCCGGTATTAGCGTCTATTACCGAAAAAACGCATTTAGGATTGGTAATCGGAATGACTCTGGAACGGCGGCGTCCCGCATAAACGACCCGGCCTACCACTCCGCCGTATGAAATAACGCCGTCTCCGTTTTCGATTCCGTCTTTAGCGCCTTTATTTATATAGAGGCTGTAAAACCACCCTTCTATCCCGTGAAGGAGAACGGCGGCGGGAACCGACTTTTTATTTATGGAGCTTTTTAAAAACAGGACGGCTTTTAAGTTCCTGTTTTCTATATCGTAGGCCTTATAAACGTTCAGCTTAAATTTTATCTTCTTTAATTCCGACTTAAGCTTATTATTTTGCTCTTTAACGGATACAAGGTCTATATAATTTTTATAAAGTCTTTCGGAAATACCGACCGGATAATCTACGGCTTTATAGATTGAATATACCGAGTCGCTTATAAAATCGGAAAATAAACCGCCGAATTTAATTCCGTTTATAGAAAGTATATAAACCGAGGCCGATATTGCTATGAATATAAGAAGGACTATTGCGTCCTTGTGTTTTTTAAGCTTTAACTTTTTAATAAATTTTCCCACGACGATTAAATAATTACGGGGGTTAATTCTCGAGCATTATATCTTTCAGGACGTTAATTTCGCTCAATGCCTTGCCTGCTCCGCGAACGACGCAGGTCAGAGGATCGTCCGCTATGATGACCGGCAGTTCGGTATGCTCCCTGATGAGAACGTCTATATTCTTCAAAAGAGCTCCGCCGCCCGCAAGGACTATTCCTCTATCGACGATATCGGACGAAAGCTCCGGCGGAATTTTTTCTAACGTAGTTTTTATAGCATCGACTATTTGCGCCGCAGGTTCCGATATGGCCTCCAAAACTTCTGAAGAAGTTATTTCGATAATTTTCGGTATCCCGCTTACAAGGTCTCTTCCTTTAATATTCATTTTCGATTCTTCTTCAACCGGATAAACGGTGCCTATAGTCATTTTGACAAGCTCAGCCGTCCTGT
>JAJYZM010000170.1 GCA_021799935.1 bacterium
TCGAAATTAAAATTAAAAAATAAATCTTCGATTTTTTTTTCTACTTCATCGTCGAATTTAAAACCGTTTCTGTCGAAAAACTTAATTCCGTTATCGTAAAAGGGATTATGCGAAGCCGAAATTACCACGCCGGCATCCGCTCTCATACTAGAAGTTATAAAAGCGACTCCCGGCGTAGGCATAGGTCCAACCAAATAAACGTCCGAACCCATAGCGCATATTCCGGACGCAAGAGCCGTTTCCAGCATATAACCGGAAATTCTCGTATCTTTTCCTATAACTATTTTTAACCTTTTGTCTTTTGATTTTAAAACCTTAACTAATGCCATACCGAGTTTTAAAGCAACTTCGGATGTCAAAGGGTATCTGTTTGCCTGTCCGCGCACCCCGTCCGTGCCGAATAATTTCCTGCCGCTCAAATTATCTCCTTTCTATTGCTATATTAACGTTTACTTTTTTATTATACAAAATTTTTACCAATTTTGTAGGTTTTCTTAAGGAAACGGTTAATAATTTATTTTTACCCATATTGTTTAAATTTATTTTCATAGTAGTTATAACCGAAAGATGTCCTACTATGTCCCTAGGTCCTTTTACTCTGACGTATTGCGGGAATACCTTTATGCTTCTTAAAATATATCCTTTGGGAAGGGTTCCAACCGTTACCGGAAGGACCTTGACATATCTTATTATAATTCTGCTTATTATAACAGGAACAATGCGGGGACGAATTTTAATTATTTTAACTCCGTTAGGAAGATTCAGATAAGCGCTGCCTAAAATTATCGTATTTTTTTTTGCTAATAGGGAATATCCGTTTATTTTAAAAATAATTTTTTTATCAAGTTTCATGAGAGCAATTCTCGAGCCGCGCAGTTTTAAATGAATTTTTACCGGAAGTACATTGCTGACGGCATATCCTTTAGGAAGATGCTCTACGGTCAATCCAGCCGTATAGACCGCATTCTGTTTCGTTCCTCCGACGACGTAAGCCCATATAATAACGGCAAAAATCAGGGAGAAAAGTTTAAGCCAGAAATTTTTTTTAATCAGATTTTCTAAATATTTGCCCATTTTTATTTATCGCCGTATTTTCCGAACAGAAGTTCGGAAGCGGATTTTATTAAACTATGCCCGTGGTCGTACTGGTATTTTAAGTTTTTTAAAAGCTGGTTTCTCAAATCTTCCATATTTTCTATAGTAGAAATTTTTTTGGGGCGGACAATCGAAATTTTTCCGCTTTCTTCGGAAATAACTAACGAAAACGCATCGGTAAGTTCGGAAAGTCCTATTGCGGCTCTGTGTCTCGTTCCTAATTTTTTGCTTATATTGTCATCGGTGGAAAGAGGAAGATAGCAGGAAGCGGCGGCAACCCTGCCCTTTTGAACAATAACGGCGCCGTCGTGAAGAGGCGAAGGCGGAGTAAATATGCTTAAAAGAAGCTCTTTAGATATTATAGAGTCTAATTTGACTCCGATTTTTAAATAATCTCCTAGAAACACGTTTCTTTCAAAGACTATAATCGCTCCTATTTTTTTTGAGGATAGTTCAAAAGCCGCCTTCGAAGTTTCTTCGATTAAATTTACTCTTTCTAATTTATTCTGGGCGACTGCGAAAGGGTTTTTCCCGACTTCGATCAGCGCCCTTCTTATCTCGTTTCTAAAAAGAACTATTATTACTATTATAATGGAGCTTAAAAAATTGCCGAAAATGTATTCCGTTGCATAAAGCTTAAACACTACGGCAAATAAAAAAACCGCAAATACTATTATCAGCCCGACTAATACCTGAAACGCGCCGGTTCCTTTAATGAGAGTTATCGCCCTGTATATTATAAAGGCGACTATAATAATATCCGCTATATCGCGCCATCCGAAATTTTGCAAAAGAGAAAACATAATCTATGCTATCACCTTTTCCAATAAAGATAACGCCGACGAGGTTTGCTTTACGTCGTGAACCCTTAAGATATCGACGCCTTTAAGTTTTAAATATGATGAAAGCGCAAGATTTCCGCTTAAGATTCCGCTTTTATTGTTTCCGGTTATATGTTTTATAAAAGATTTCCTTGAGACGCCCGCTAGAACAGGCATTCCAAGCGATTTAAAAGATGTAATGCCTGCCAGCATATTATAATTGTCGTCTATAGATTTTGCGAAACCGAATCCCGGGTCGAGTATAATATTGCCGGTATCGTATCCTTTAGTTTCGAGATATTCCATTTTGTTTTTAAAATAAGACAATATCTCATAGAAAATATCGTCGTAAGCCTCTAAATTTTTTTGCATGTTTTCGGGGGATTTCTCTCTGGAATGCATCATAATATAAGGAGCCATGGTATCTTTCAGGACTTTAGCCATTCCTTCGGAGTCGAAGGAAAGACCGGATACGTCGTTTACTATAGAAGCTCCCGCATGCAGGGCTTCTTTTGCGACCGCCGGTTTTCTAGTATCAATCGATATAGGGACAGACGTTGTTTTAGACAATTTTTCTATTACCGGGCAGACCCTGTCTATTTCGGTTTGAATATCGACTTCCAGAGACGACGGCCTTGTGGATTCGCCCCCTATATCTATAATGTCGGCTCCCTCTTTTTCTATTTCGACGCCTCTTTTAACCGCGGAAGAGTAATCCGAATATTTGCCTCCGTCCGAAAAAGAATCGGGAGTAACATTAAGGATACCCATTATATAAGTTTTTCCGTTAAAGACTATGTCGTTTTTTTTGGTTCTTATCGTTGCGGGATTAGATTTTTTAAAAGATTTATCGCATTCCGAAAGTATATTTTCGAGTTCTGCAGATAATTCGCTTAAACCGAATTGCTGAGTTTTTATTTTTTTTACGATAATCCTTAACTGTACGGGCGTACCGAATAAAATAGAATCCGATATCGTAATCTTTCCCGTTATGACGTCTTTGTGATTGGCGAGTTCGGCCCCTATGCTGAGAGCTTCCTGCTTAAGTATATTCAGCGCTGTCGAATTTATATTTTTCAGCTTAATAATTATATACTTAAGCTTATCTCCCATAATAATTTTGCCCGTTCCGGATACCCCTATGTCCGATAATGCGTTAAAAGCTATATGGCTGTCCAGAATATCTACGAGATATGCTTTCATATACAATAATTTAATTAATCTTCGATATCTATGCCTTCGCCGCTTTTATCGCTTGAATCGTCCTTTTCGCCTTCAACTTCGTTGGTTTTGTAATCCGGCTTATGTGCGATAATAATTTCATCGATTTCTTTCCCGTTTAAAGACTCTTTTTCTATAAGTTTTAAAGCAAGGTCGTTAAGCATTTCGATATTAGTAGTTAATATCTCCTTCGCCCTTTCATGATTTTTAGTTATAATTTCCTTGACTTCGTCGTCGATAGCCACGGCGGTGGATTCCGAATAGTCCTTATGCTGGGCGAATTCTCTTCCTAGAAATATCTGTTCTTCTTTTTTTCCGAAAGTAATGGGTCCGAGTTTTTCGCTCATGCCCCATTCGCATATCATTTTTCTTGCGATATCGGTAGCCCTTTCTATATCGTTTGAAGCTCCGGTAGTCGCCTGATTGAAGATAATTTCCTCCGCAGTCCTGCCGCCCAGTAAAATAGCTATTTCGTTAAGCAGGTATTCTTTATCGTAATTGTGTTTTTCGTCAATAGGGAGCTGCTGGGTAAGCCCCATTGCCATACCTCTTGGAATTATGGTGACTTTATGAATAGGATCGGTTCCTGGAAGAAGTTTTGCGACGAGGGTGTGTCCCGATTCGTGATAAGCGGTAACTTTCTTTTCTTTTTCGGTAATTACCATGCTTCTTCTTTCCGTTCCCATCATTACCTTATCTTTAGCTTCTTCGAGGTCTGCCATAGTAACAGCCGTTTGGTTTTTTCTGGCGGCCAAAAGTGCGGCCTCGTTGACCATATTTGCAAGGTCGGCGCCGGAAAATCCCGGAGTTCCTCTTGCTATAACTTTTAAATT
>JAJYZM010000171.1 GCA_021799935.1 bacterium
TTCCCTTATCTTTCTGGCAATAAGCTGGGTATATTGCGAGCCGAAATCTATTATCAGTATTTTAGAACGGCTTTTTTTCATTCAATCAGTCAAGCCTGTAATTAGGCGCCTCCCTTGTTATAATTACATCGTGCACATGGCTTTCCTTAAGCCCCGAAGACGTAATTTTTATAAATCTGGTTTTAGTCCTCAGTTCTTCTATCGAACGGACGCCGCAGTAGCCCATTCCGGCGCGTAAGCCGCCGACAAGCTGATTTACGGCATCCGAAAGCGTTCCTTTATACGGAACCCTTCCTTCTATGCCTTCCGGAACGAATTTTGACTCGTCCCTTATATGCGACTGGAAGTATCTGTCCTTGGAACCGCTGACCATTGCGCCGAGAGAACCCATGCCCCTGTAAACTTTATAACTCCTCCCCTGATATATAATAGTTTCGCCGGGGCTTTCCTCCGTTCCCGCAAAAAGATTGCCTATCATTACGCAGTTTGCGCCTCCGGCTATAGCTTTTGAAATGTCGCCGGAAAATTTTATTCCGCCGTCCGCTATTACCGGAACGCCGCTTCTGTCGTATGCAACTGAACAGTCTATAACTGCGGATAACTGCGGGACGCCTACGCCGGCGACTACTCTCGTAGTGCATATGGAGCCCGGTCCTATGCCGACCTTTACGGCGTCCACTCCGGCTTTAACCAATGCTTCCGCCGCGTCTTTAGTGGCGATATTGCCCGCTACTATATCCATTTTATAGCGTTTCTTTAAATATTTTATCATATCTATAACGCCTTTAGAATAACCGTGGGCCGTATCTATCACTATCGCGTCTATTTCCGCTTTTGCAAGAGCTTCGACCCTGTCTTCGGTGTCCTTTGAAATCCCGACCGCCGCCGCGACCCTTAGCCTGCCCAGAGAATCTTTGCACGAATTAGGATATTTTTTAATTTTTTCTATGTCTTTAATGGTGATTAAACCTTTCAGATTAAAATTATTATCTACGACGAGAAGTTTTTCTATTTTTTTTTCGTGAAGGGTTTTTTTCGCGTCTTCAAGAGTCGTTCCCACCGGAACGGTAACGAGATTCTCCTTGGTCATAACATTTTCTACCTTCTCGTTAAGATTAACGGAAAACCTCAAATCCCTGTTGGTAAGTATCCCGACCAGCCTGTCTCCTTTTACTACCGGAACGCCCGAAATCATAAATTTTTTCATAAGGTCCAGTGCATGAGAAATTTTATCGTCGGGGTTTACTTTTATAGGATTCGTAATCATTCCGCTTTCGGATTTCTTAACCCTCTCGACTTCCGCCCTTTGTTCTTCGATAGTTAAATTTTTGTGTATTACGCCTATTCCGCCCTCTCTGGCTAAAGAAATCGCTGTTTTGGCTTCCGTTACCGTATCCATCGCGGCGCTGACTAACGGTATGTTTAAGCTGATATTGCGGGAGAATTTCGTTTTTAAATCGACGTCTTTCGGAAGTATCTCCGAATAGTCCGGAACTATAAGAACATCGTCGAAACTTAATGATTCCGCTATAATCTCCTTCATTTTCAATTTCCCTCTCTTAAAATTATTTTTATAACCGCCCCGTCAGGCTGTCGCCTGCCACCCCTCCTTATTAAGGAGGGGAGCGCAAAAAAATAAGTCTCCGTTTAGCTCTTAATCTCCCTATTTGAAAAGGAGGCGTTTAATATCATTCTTTTGCCTATGCGTGCCTTCGAACCTTCATTCAGCTCCCCTCCTTATTAAGGAGGGGAGCCCGCAGGGCGGGGTGGTTGCATTTAGCTAATCAGCCCTTCCAAAAGCCCGCATTCCGAAACCTTAAAACCGGGGACCCCGAAAAAATCCATGCTCTTTAACATTATTGCCGCTCCCGCAAGAACGAGGTCTTCCCTTCCGGGTTCTACGCCTTTAATTTTCAACCTGTCCGCAATTTTTGCATTAATAAATTTTCTGTAAATATCGGCGACGCTTTCTTTCTTCAAAAAATATCCGTTTACCTTAAGCCTGTCGTACCCCCCTATTTTTAAATCCACCATAGCAAGGGTGGTTGCGGTTCCTGCTGTTCCGAGCAGAGCCAGAGGCTCAAACGAATATCCGCTTTTAATAATTTCCGATTTCAGCGAAGATAGTTTTTCTTCTATCTCCCGCTCTAATTTTCCTAAATCTTCTTTGGAAACGGGGTCCGATTTTATAATTTCTTCCGTAAGATGAACGACGCCCATATTAAGGCTGTATTTCCATAGCGGAGCGCCGTTTTTGACGCATGCGTATTCGGTTGAACCTCCGCCTATATCTATTGAATAAAATTCTTTTAAATTATCGAAACAGGATGAAATCCCCTTAAGGGTTATAAGCGCTTCCTTTTCTCCGCTTATAATATTAAGTTTAAGCCCGAATTCTTTAAAAAGAATATTTTTTACGTCCCGTGCGTTAGGCGCGTCCCTCAGGACGCTGGTGCCGCTTATAACTACGCCGCCGGGTTCGATCCCGTATTCTTTAATCTTATTCGTATAGATTTTTAAAGCATCCGTCAGCCTCCTGATGGACGCTGATGTTATAATTCCTTTTTTTTTAAAATTTTCTCCCAGCCTGATAATTTTCATATCGACGTATTCCGGGCTTAAAAAATTACTGCCGGAAGCGATTATCAAGCACCTTACCGTATTAGTCCCTATATCTATAGAAGCCTTAAAAGGCGGAAGGGTTAATTTATCCGCATCCATCGGCGTTTTATCCGCCGTCCCCGTGTTATCGCGTTTATTCAAGATTCAGCCCCGTTCCTTCTTATTAAAAATAATATATTGCGGCTATTCCCCTCTGTATTTTTTCACGTATTTTAAATAATTATCCGCCGATTCCCTGATAGATTCTATTTCTTTTGCGTTCAAATTCTTTTTTATAACCCCCGGAATGCCTGCTACGAGAGAACCGTCGGGAATAACTTCGTTTTCCTTAACCAAGGCTCCAGCCGCTATAATGCAGTTTTTACCGATGCGCGCTCCGGTCAAAACTATGGCTCCTATGCCGATAAGACAGTTATCGCCTATTTCGCATCCGTGAAGATTAACGCTGTGTCCTATTGTAACGCCGTTTCCTATTATAAGCGGTCCGGTATCGTGCTGTACATGGAGAACGCTGTTGTCCTGAACGTTCGTATCGGTTCCTATCCTTATGTAGTTGACGTCTCCCCTAACCACGGAACCGAACCATATGCTCGAACCTTTCCCTATTTCTACGTCTCCTACGATAACGATATTTTCGCAAAGATATACCGTTTCGTGGATTTTCGGATATTTTCTCATATAAGATTCTATTATCATAAGCCTATGCAAATCCTCCATGCCCTTTAATCGATTTAAATAATATTATATACCACAATTATAACGCAAATCGATATATAAAACCCCGACGCCTTTATTGACGCTCTTTTTTAATAAGTATTTTAGAAAGCGACCCTGCCTGTCTTTTTGCTTCTATTACGTCTTCTATGCCGTTTAATTTAAAAGGCCTGTGTCCATACATAACCTTTTCCACGTTCCCGGCAATTTTATTAAAGGGTATTTTCCCGTCCAGAAACGAATTCACAAAAAATTCGTTTGCCTCGCAAAAAACGGCAGGCATGCTTTTTCCCGTCCTCAAAGCATATCTTGCGAGGTTTAAAAACGGAAATTTTTCGTTATCGGGCGCGAAAAATTCCAGGCTTCCCACCTCCGCAAGATTTAGCGGCTTCATCAGTCCGTTAAACCTGCGCGGATAAGACAGGGCATAGCCTATAGGCCCCTTCATATCCGCTTCGCCCATCTGGGCAATAACGGAGCCGTCTTTAAATTCCACCATCGAATGAACTGCCGCCTGAGGATGTATTAAAACATCGACCTGTTTTTCGTCCATATTAAATAAAAAACAGGCTTCTATTATTTCAAGCCCCTTGTTTGCAAGAGTGGATGAATCTATGGTTATCTTTTTCCCCA
>JAJYZM010000172.1 GCA_021799935.1 bacterium
CGATATTGCCGCTGTTATCGCCGCCGGCGGAAACGCCTTTACGTCTCTATCCATACCG
Organism: bacterium; assembly: GCA_021799935.1. The sequence continues at coordinate 59 of JAJYZM010000172.1, forward strand.
TCCGAAACGCCGCCGATGAATTTTTTCTTGGAAATTAAAGTCAAAAAAATAGTTGAAATCAATAAAGGAATAACGGTTAGCAATAAAATATATTTCAAAGGAACATGGTTCGAAAAAAGTATCAGGGCGTAAATGCCTGCAAGGAAACCGCCCGTCTGGTCCAGAGCATGCAAAAAACCGAAGGCTTTTCCATAAAACTTTTTTATAACCGACCTCATAAGCAAAACTCTTCTTGAAGGCGACCGGAAATTTCTAGCCCACCATCCCGTAGAAAAAAATGCTACGGCTTCCGCAGGGTATATGCTGAAACCGGTAAAAGAAAGAAGGGGTATTAAAATATTCCCCGCTATCGCAATTTTTTTATGTCCGAATTTATCCCCTGCCTTTCCGCCTAAATATCCTGAAAAAGCTCCTATTCCATAACTTATTGCGGAAGCGATGCCGAAATATATGACGGAACTATGCAAATCTATTACGAGAAATATAGGGAATATAACCAGAACGACCTGATAGCCCAAATCTGCGAATAAAGCCGATAAAGATATAAAAAGAACATTGGCGTTAAGCCAATTTTTATTATAATCTTCCATGACGGTTCTTTTTTTAGTTTTATTTAATAATAAAGTAATAAATGGCAGTCAACACAACGATACGATAATCTCTTTATTGAGCCCTTTAGCCACTTTTTTCAGAAATTCTAGGGAAGGATTGTATTCCCCGCTTTAGAGCCTGCTTATGTTACTCTGCCTCGTTCTTATCTTTTCCGCCAGTTCTTTCTGCGTCAAGCCCTGTTCTATCTTTATTTTTATCATATAGAAATTTAGGTCTATTTATATAAATATAATTTATTGTTGCTTCACGCCGAATATAACCGCAAACTTGTAAAATTTATACGCGCAGTCGGCATCGGTAAAACCGGCGTCTTTAAGCCAATTTATCTGTTGCTCTACCGTAGATTCCCTGTCCAATTTTAATCTTTCTTTCCATGCGGCGATTTCTTCTTCGGGGACCCCGCTTTGCCTGATAGTCTTCTCCCACTCTTTTTTATAGTAAGCCTCTATAGTCTCGGTATTGCCTAAAATCTGTTCGGCGTTGACAAATAAGCCGCCGGGGCGAAGATGATTATATATTTTTGCGAACAACCCCTGTTTGTCGTTGCGGGTTAGATGATGTATGGACATCGCGGAAATTATAACGTCAAATATTCCGCCGAAATCGCAATCGACATAATCGGCGATTATGTAATTTATATTATTATTGCCCTTAAACCTTATTTTGGCAATATCCATCATTCCTCCTGCCATATCTATAAGAGTTACGTTGGAATCGGGATATTTCTCGAGAAGAAAAGAGGTGAGGAGGCCGGTGCCGGCTCCTATATCAAGAACATTTAGCCGCGTGGACTTTTCGGAAATTAAGTTAATTAACGAAATAGGAATAGAGTAAAGTTCGTCAAAACAAGGAATCAGCTTTTTTCTGTTTGAATCGTATTTCGAAGCTATGGAATCAAAAGCGTCCCTGATTTTTTCGTTCATATGCTCCTATTCTCCGAAAAATAATTAATTGCTTTGTATGGGATAAAGGCGGGATAAAAGGGGTAGATTTATTTATTTTAAACCCTGACAAAACCGCTGTAAACGCGGACGGGAGTATAAGAATAAATAAATATGTCCACTTTTAATTGTCTTATTATAAAATCCAATATTCCCCTTAATTATTGCCTTATTCCGCCCTTAATGTATTTTAATAAAATACTTATTTTTTCTTACTTTTATTTCTTGATTTTTCGATAAGGGTAACAATATTTATCGGCGGCAAAAGCAAAGGCGGATAACCGGATTTTAACGTCAAATCGGCAATAGTCTCCCGCACAAACGGAAACATAAGAGCTGGAGCATTTATTTTAGAAAATTCTTCCAGTATAGTAATATCTCCTTCGTCTTTAACGAAGAAAAAGCCGATCGCTTTAATAAAAATATTAAATGGCCTATTTTCCGTGTTCTTAAAAATGGTCGTTTCCAATGTAAATATAAGCAATTTTTTTAATTTATCTATCTTTCCGAAGGCATTTAAAGAAATATCTACGTTTAACCCTTCGCTTATATCTTTAGACCTAAACTCAGGATTTATTTCAACGTTAATTTTTTCAAAAATTATTTTGTCAAAACTTATTCCCTGATGTTCGTTCTTTTTCATCTTCATTTTATTACGCCACCGCTTCTTTTTGAATTTCTTCTTGTATTAAATTATTATATTTATACATGCTTCCGGTCAACTGTGCAGGGGTCGGATATGGTATAAATACAGTGCGAGTTACGGTATTTTTTTCTTCATATTTTTCAACGCCTTTTTCTTTAAAAGAGACGGTAAGTTCAAGCTTCAACGCTTCGGCGACTTTTCTCAAAGTAGTCAAAGAATACTTTTTGTATTCCGGATTTTCCAATCTTGCAATAACGGATTGAGTTGTATTTATCATCTTTGCAAGTTCTTTCTGCGTAATACCTGTTTTCTCTCTAAAATAGGTAATTTCTACGGCGATACGGGTTTTTTCGAGTTCTTTGTAATATTTTTTTGCTAATTCCTTGTCTTTTAATTCTTCATTTAAAAAATCTCTAAATTTTTTCATTTTATTTAGTCTCCTTTGCATTCTATATAATCATTCATTCTTTTTTCGCAAGTTCTTTATCGGAAACCGGCGTTTTTTTCGTTTTCTTTCTTATAGCATGTAATAAAATAATTTTACTATTGTCGTAAATATAAAATACTCTAAACGTATTTGTTCCATAATCGATTATTAATTCCCATAATTTAGAATCGGGAAATTTCTTACAATATTCATAAGGCATCTTTAAGCCTTTTTCCTCAAGTAAATAAATAAACTTATATATCTTAGCTTTTTCTTTTTTTGTAAGATTGTTTAAAAATTCCTCTATGAGATTTTTGCCCTTTTCTTTATAAAATTCAACTTCAAATTTTAACATAATAATATCTCAATTTTGCTATATTGTCAAATTAAATTAAAGAATATTTTTATTATTAAAATATATCTCCTGCATAACCCACTTTACATTGTAGGGACGTTTTGGGACAAAAATCCTATAAAAATTATAAAATTAATGCAAAATATAATCAATACAAAATTTACTGTCGAGGTCTGGAATGTCTTATTTATTGCGGCTTTGAATGGAGCGGGCAACAGGGTTCGAACCCGCGACACCAAGCTTGGGAATTACACCCTGGCTTTTTTATTAAAACGAATAATATCGGGCATCTCGGCATTAAAACGTCAAAAACGAAAGACTTCTACAGAAGTTGAATTATCACTATGGAACCAAAATTTAGCTCTCTCAGGGTGAGAGAGCTGCGCACCAGTGGCAGTTGTAATGATTGATTCATCGCCATTTTTTACTTCCCAAACCTTGTCGGCTGCCTCACTGATTTTATCATCTTCTTCGTTTAAATCTCTTATGTAATCTTCAAATTCAGCAACGCTTTCCTGAGAAAAGCGGTACGTGTCACAAATCCCGATTTATAAAATATTTATAAATTCTAATATCCCGTCATTGCAAGCAATAACTATCCATGATTTATAACATATGACTTGCTTCGACCTGAGCCAATTTTTGTCAGCGAGGAATCAAAATAAAATTGTTGCTAATTGAAAATTGCATTTTCAATTTGACATATAAATTTACTTTTGTTAATATGAATGTAAATTTAGATAAATGATATTATAATGCATTATAATATAATCATTCATCATGATAAAAAGAAAGTTATCCGAAAAAATAATTAATCTGTCAAAAAAATTTCCCTCGGTTACTATTACGGGACCGCGTCAATCAGGAAAGACTACTCTCGTAAAAGATATTTTTAAGAATTATGCATATATAAGCCTAGAAG